>PMBG01000131.1 GCA_003153755.1 Chloroflexota bacterium
ATGTCGCGGTGCGTCAGCTTGTACCAGGCCCTGGCGAACGCGTCGGCGAGCTCGTCGGGGTGCTCGAAGAAGCGCCGCGAGATCTTCTCGTACGCCGGGTCCAGCCGCAGCGAGAGGTCCGTGGTAAGCATAGTGGGGGCATGGCGCCTTGAGGGGTCGTGGGCATCCGGAACCGTTTCGGCGCCACCTTCCGCGGTCCACTGAAAGGCACCGGCCGGGCTCTTGGTCAGCTTCCACTCGTAGCCGAACAGGTTCTCGAAGAAGTTGTTGCTCCACCTCGTCGGCGTGGTGCTCCAGGTGACTTCGATGCCGCTGGTGATCGCGTCGCCGCCCTTGCCGCTGCCGTAGCTGCTCTTCCAGCCCAGGCCCTGCGCCTCGATGGGCGCGGCTTCGGGCTCCGGGCCCACGTTGGTCGCCGGGCCTGCTCCGTGGGTCTTGCCGAACGAGTGCCCGCCGGCGATCAGCGCGACNNATGAGGCCCATCTGCACGGCCGCGAGAGGGTTGGCAAGCTGGCGGTCGCCCGTGTAGCGATTGTCCGCGAGCCAGGTATGCTCGGGACCCCAGTCGGTGTCGTCGGCCTCCCAGGCGTCCTCGCGGCCACCCCCGAACCCGAATGTCTTGAAGCCCATCGACTCGAGGGCGCAGTTGCCGGCGAAGACCATCAGGTCCGCCCACGAGATCTTCCGGCCGTACTTCTGCTTGATCGGCCAGAGCAGCCGGCGCGCCTTGTCGAGGTTCGCGTTGTCCGGCCAGCTGTTGAGCGGCGCAAGCCGCTGCGTGCCGCGGGACCCACCGCCTCGGCCGTCGCTGATGCGGTACGTGCCGGCGCTGTGCCNNAGTGGCCGAAGTCGGCCGGCCACCACTCCTGCGAGGTCGTCATGACCTCGATCAGGTCCTTCTTGAGGGCCTCGAGATCGAGCTTCTTGAACTCGTCCGAATACTTGAAGGCCGTCCCCATGGGATCGGACCGCGCGGAATTCCGGCGCAGCACGGAGAGGTTGAGCTGGTTGGGCCACCATTCCCGGTTCGACGTGACAGCGGTCTTGTCCATGGCTTCTCTCCGATCGTGGCTGATTCCGAGATGTCGTGCGCCGAGGGTAACGCCCACCTCGATCGGGTAGCCATCGAGGAGGCCGTTCGCCCGCGTAGTGAGCCGGCGAGCCGTGGCCGGGGCTGCGGGGTGCGCTCTGCCGGACAAGAGCCGCCGCTCGCTTCGCCCGATCCTACAATCACCAAATCCCACCGGCCAGGGCAAAGGAATCAAAGAACGAGTTCGGAGATCTCTCAGATGGCAACCCTCCAGGATCTCCAATTCCCCATCGATCAGGCTATCTCCGCGGAACTGCTGCGCTGCCTCCCAAGGACTTGGGTGCGGGCGACGCTCATCGCGTCCCGGGCGGCAGTGCAGATCGAGGGCTCGGGGCAGGCCGGCGAAGCTACCGCAAGCCACGAACTCGAGACCCGGGTTCGGGAGCTGTTTGTACTCAACGAGCAGTTCAAGACCGACCTGGCCGGCATCGAGTACACCTACACCTGCGACGCCGACGGCCGGTGGTCATTCGTGGGGGACTACAAGTACCCCGACTGAGTCGCGGATCGCCGCCGCGACGCGCCTCTAGGCGCCCGGCGCCACCGCGCGACCCGTCTTGGGATCGACCATGCCGGGGCTCAAGCCGCGACGCGCCAGATTCGCCACGATCTGCGGTATCGCTGCGATCGTGGTGGCCCATTGATCGTGCATGAGCATGACGTCGCCGTTCCGCAGTCCCTCGGCCGCCGCCACGATCGCCTCCGTGGTGGCTCCATTCCAGTCCTCGGAGTCCACGTCCCACATCACCACGATCATCCCGAGTTCCGCCGCCAGCGACTCGAGCGTCTCGTCCTTCTCGCCGAACGGCGGGCGGAACAGCGTCGGCCGGCCCCCACCGGCGGCCTGGATGGCGCTTTGAGTTCGGAACAGTTCGTCGCGCATCTCGCCCTTGCGAAGAGTGAGCATGTGCGGGTGGGTGTAGCTGTGGTTGCCGATCCACATTCCTTCGCGCACCTCGGCCGCCACGAGCCTCCTGTCCGATGTCGCATGCTGGCCGGTATTGAACAGCGTTGCCCGCGCTCCGCACGCGCGAAGAGTCGCGAGCAGCGTGCCGGTGTTCGAGCCCGGCCCGTCGTCGAACGTGAGGGCCACGTAACCGGTGGGGTTGGCCTGGTCACCTGCCATGATTGGCTCCAGCTGCATGTTGTCGCCGCGAGAGTCGTGAGGCGCGACCCTTGATTCGTCGGTCGTCGCAGCATAGTCGTTGATATGACCTGGGGCCCGTGGGTTGAAGTCCGCGGGCCCCAGGTCGACTACGGTCGCGTGGTGATCAGCCCACGCGGCAGCTGACAGTCGGCCAGGTCCACTGGCCGTTGGTCAAGATCGTGACGCCCCAGTTGTTACCGCTGCCGTTGGGCTTGGCGGTCATGACCTGACCGCTGCCGTCCCATGTGGCGGAGATGTTCCAGGTCGCATTGATCTTCTCGGGCGACGGGACGTTCATGGTCACGGTCCAGGTGTTACCACCCGTTACCGAGACGTTGAGGTTGTAGCGATCGCTCCACTGCTGCCCGGCTGAGAGAGTCGCGGTGCAGCTGCCGCCGGCCGGGGTGGGCGTTGGGGTCGCACCGGGGGGAGGAGTCGGCGTTGGGGTGGGATTGCTGCCGGTCCATACCACGGCCTTGCCTGTGTTGGGATCGATCGCGCCGGCGCAGAGTCCGCGTGCCTTCAGGTTGGACACGATCGTCGGGATCGCGGCGTTCGTCGTGGAGTAGCCGTCGTGCATCAGGAAGACGCCGCCGTTTTGGATGTTGCTGGCAGACGACACGATCGAAGCCGTGCTCGCGCCATTCCAGTCACCGGTGTCGACGTCCCACGTGATCGGCCGAAGGCCGAGTGCGCTCGCCGCCGCAGTGATGGCGGCGCTGCTCTCGCCGTATGGGAGTCTGAACAGCTTCGGCGTGCCACCACCGCGCGATGAGATGGCGGTCTGGGCTTGCTGCAGGTCGCTCTGTACCTGGCTTTGACTCCAGCTTGTCATGTGCTGGTGGGTCATGCTGTGGTTCTGGATGGACATGCCGGCCGAGATCATGGCCTGAAAGGCCGACGTGTTGTTGGCGATGTTGTTGCCGATGGGGAAGAAGGTGGCCTTGACGCCCGCGTTGTTGAGGATGCCGAGGAGCGTTGTTGTGTTGCTGCCGGGCCCGTCATCGAAGGCCAGGGCGTAATAGCCGGTGCAGCCCGTCTGCGGGGTGGGCGTCGCGGTCCTGACCGGCGTGGGGGTAGGGTTTCCCGGCGTGGGAGTCACCGTGGGGGCGCCGTTGAGGGCGTTCAGGACCGCCGTGTACGCGGACTTCTTGTTCCCGCTGTTGTCGAAGAGGAGAGGGTTCGCGCTGGCGCGCCAGGAGTCGCTGTCGCGGACTCCCCAAACCGTGATGCCGACGCACCGGGAGACGGCCAGACACGCGTTGGTAACGTTCTGGTAGCTCGTCGACGACGCGCCCTCGATGTCCAGCTCGGTGATCGCCACGTCCACGCCAAGGTTGGCGAAGTTCTGCAGCGTCGTCTGGTAGTTGCTCGGAACCGGCGAATTGGCGTTGAAGTGGCCCTGGAAGCCCACACAGTCGATCGGGACGCCGCGCGACTTGAAGTCCTTGACCATGTTGTAGACGCCCTGAGTCTTGGCGTCGCTCCAGTTGTCGATGTTGTAGTCGTTGTAGCAGAGCTTGACGCTGGGATCGGCGGCGCGTGCCGTGTTGAAGGCGACCTCGATCCAGTCGTTGCCCGTTCGCTGGAGGTTCGAGTCGCGTCGGGAACTGCTGCCGTCGGCGAAGGCCTCGTTGACCACATCCCAGTAGGCCAGCTTGCCCTTGTAGTGGGCCATCACGTTGTTGATGTGGTTGATCATGGCGTTCCGCAACGCGGTGCCGCTCATGTTCTGCATCCAGGTCGGCTGCTGCGAGTGCCAGGCCAGGGTATGGCCCCTTACCTTCATGCCGTGGCTGACGGCCCAGTTGTATACCTGATCGCCTGTGGTGAAGTTGAACTGACCCTGGCTGGGCTCAGTCGCGTCGATCTTCATCTCGTTCTCGGGCGTCACCATGTTGAACTCGCGCGCGGCGATCGTGGTGTACGTCGAGTCATTGAGCTTGCCGGAGCTGATCGCCGTGCCGAAGTAGCGTCCCGATTGGGCTGCCGACGCTCCTAGCGTGGTACCGGCGCTGACCACCGAAGTGGCGAGGACGGTGATGAGAAGGCCGGCAGAACCCGCGGCAAGGAACCCGCCTGCTCGGCTCCTCCGCCTCTGACTGGTACCTCCGAGACCGGTTGCGAACATGCGACTACCTCTCTCTGGATGTCCTGACCTTTTCCAGGACGTGACGGCGCTTCTGTTGGTCGCCGGAACGCGACGCAACGCGGCCTGCCACCGGGCGCCTGCCTTGGACAAAGACGGAGCCGGGTGGGGCCGTCACTCAATTTGAGTGACTTTCGTTTCGGGCGCAATACGGAAACTTTCGGGGTCACTCGGGATCTCGCCCTGAGCCGCGTCTCTCCTCCATCCGGCAGCGCCGGCGGCGCGCGACCGTGAGCTGGCCGCAACAGAGGCGCCATGACCAAGCTCGGATGCCACAATGCCGGCAGACCTGCACAGGGCAGCTACCAGGAGTCGGCAATGTCAAACCGGCGGCAGTTGGGTTTCCACCTCTCCAGCGAGCAGTTCACCGCGCGTCAGCTCGTGGCCAACGCCGTTGCCGTCGAGGCGGCCGGTTTCGACGAGCTCTGGGTCAGCGATCACTTCCACCCGTGGCAGGACAATCAGGGCCACGCGAGCCACGCCTTCGTGCTGCTGGGCGCGATCGGGCAGGCAACGACACGCATCCCGATCGGGACGGGAGTGACGTGCCCCAGCTACCGCTACCGCCCCGCCGAGGTAGCGCAGGCGTTCGCGACCCTGGCGCTGCTCTACCCCGGCCGGGTCTTTCTGGGCCTCGGATCGGGCGAAGCTCTCAACGAGGTCCCGAGCGGCGGCGGGTGGGGGCCGCTTCGCGAACGAACCGAGCGGATGGCGGAGGCCGTCGAACTCATCCGCAAGCTCTGGACGGGCGAATGGGTAACCCACGACGGCCCAAACTATCCACTCCAGGGTGCCAGGCTCTATGACATCCCCGCCAGTCCGATCCCTATCTACATAGCCGCGAGTGGCCCCAAGAACTCGCGACTTGTCGGCGAGATCGGCGATGGCTGGGTCACTGTTGGGCACGCGGTGACGGACCCGGCGATCAAGGACGCTTTTCGCGAAGGCGCCGCGAGCCGCGGCAAGGATCCCGACCACATGCCGGTCATGGTCGAGCACTACCTCGTGGTGGGCGGTCGGGCGGAGGCGGAGGAGGCGGCCCACAAGTGGCGCTTCATCACAACCGCATGGGAACTGTTCAACGAGCCGGACCCGCGCGAGATCCAGCGGAAGGCCGTAGCGTCCACGCCCCTCGAGGACGTGCACACACGTTGGACCGTCAGCGAAGATCCAGAGGTCCACGCGCAGGCCATCGAGGAGTACTTCAAGGCCGGCGTCACTGACGTGATGATCCACAGCGGCCAGGACGACCAGGAGAGGGTCATCGAGTTCTTCGGCAAACAGGTGCTCCCGCTGGTGCGGCGCAGCCTCTAGCCCTGCTCCTGGGCGAGGGCGTCCTGGATCTGATGCAGCCTCTCGACGTAACCGCGAAGCTCGTCATCGGTGAACCCGCCCATCAGGTCCTTCTCGTACCGATGGATGATCGTACGAAGCTCCTGCACGACCGCGCGCCCGGCCGGGGTCAGCTCGATGATCAGGCCGCGACGATCGGCCGGGTTCGCCGAGCGGTGTACGTACCCGCGTCGTTCGAGCGAGTCGAGGAGTCCCGTCACCGTTGCCCGAGTAACGATCAGCCGATCCCCCAGCTCGGACGGAGACATGCTCCCGAAGTCCCGCAGGATTCCGAGGGCGAGCCCGCCCGCGGCACTCACGTTCAGCGGACGGAGCATCCGCCCGATGGAGTCGAAGACCATGTCGGCCGTACGGATGGTGTTCATCACGGCCTCGGTCGCCAGGATGTTCCCGTCGGGTGTCTGCTCATAGAAGTCGCCGGGCATCTTGATCTTCGCCATCTCAATATGATACGCCACTTGACAATACGGCGCCATACCATATTGTTAGGGGCCTAATGACCTGGCCACCAGGGCCAGGCCGCACTGCGAAGGATGGCGTCCCACCATGACCAAGGTGATCGTTCAGCATCACGTAGCCGACTACGACCGCTGGTATCCGGTATTCACCGAGCACGAAAGCGTTCGCCGGCAGAACGGCGCGACCGGCCACTCCATCGGCCGCGTGGCCACCGACCCGAACACGATCTTGATCGTGAACGACTTCAAGTCGCTCGAAGGCGCCCGTGCCTTCGCTCAGGATCCCTCGCTCCCCGACGTGATGCATCGAGCCGGCGTGGACGGGCCCCCTCAGGTCTGGATCGTGGAAGACGCCGAGACCAAGCGCTACTAGGAATCCACTCTGGGCGGCCGCGCAAGCCCGTGGCCGCCCAGACCCACGGCCCGACGGTCACGGGCTCTATGATCGGCTGATGGCGGATCTGAAGCGTCGCGCTCGCGTCGTGGTCGTTGGGGATCTCATCGTCGACGTGGTTCTCGCGCCGGCGACCCAGATGCTGCCCGGCACCGACGTTCCCGGCCGCGTCATGTTGCGCCAGGGCGGCTCTGCGACGACAACCGCTCGGTGGCTCGGCCGGAATGGGGCGCGCGTTGCCCTCGTTGCTGCGGTGGGCCGCGATACCGCCGGGCGCGCGCTCGTACGGACGATCGCCGGGGACGGCGTGACACCGCGCGTCGTCCGCGTGGCGGGGCACAGTACGGGTCGGGTCGGGGTGCTCGTGGCGCCGGGAGGCGAGCGCTCCTTCGTGCAGGATCGCGGCGCGGCGCTGCAACTCGCGCCCGAACATCTGCGCCCGGAGTGGTTCGCGTCGGCCGACCTGGTTCACATCCCAACGTACTCGTTGCTCGACCACCCGCTCGGAGACGCGGGGCGACGGGCGGCCGAGCTTGCCCGTGCCGCCGGCGCGCTCGTCACCGTGGATCTCTCGTCCAGCGGTCCTCTCCTCGCGCTCGGAAGGGAGGCGGCGGTCGCCGTCGTGACTGGCGCGCGGCCGGACCTGCTGTTCGCGGCCGGGTCGGAGGCGAGCGCCCTCGTCACCACGGACGAGGAGCTCCTCGACCTCGCCCCGATCGTCGTCCTGAAGCGCGGCCCGGGAGGAGTGACCGTGCTGTGGCACGACGGGGCGGGCACCGGACGGTTCGAAGTCCCGGCGCGGGCTATGGGGGCGCCCGATACGACCGGCGCGGGCGACGCCTTCGACGCCGGCTTCATCCTGGGCTGGCTCACGGCGCGGGCCGCCGGCGCCTCGATCGAAACCGCTTTGCGTCGGGGCGCCGTGTCGGGCAACCGCCTGGCCGCGCGCCATCTGCTGGAGCCACGCAAGGAACTGGCGTTCGGATAGATCGCGGACTCGAGGATGACGCCGGACAACTGCGGCCGGCCGCCCCGATCACTCACGGTTGTACGATCATCCGATGCACACAAGACCCGACAATTCGGCGCAGCACGGCGTGCGCGCCCGGCTCACGATCGCACCCGAGATCGCCGAAGCGCTGGCGGCGCGCCGCCCCGTTGTCGCTCTCGAGTCCACGCTGATCAGCCACGGCCTGCCGCACCCGCAGGGAGTCGAAGTGGCTCGGGCCGCCGAGGACGCCGTTCGCGAGAGCGGCGCGGTTCCGGCCACGATCGCGATCCACGCCGGGCGCATCCTCGTGGGTCTGGACGACGAGCAACTCGTAGCGCTGGCGACCACGCCCGGCGTGATGAAGGCAGCGCGTCCGAGCCTCTCGGCGGCGCTCGCCGGCGGCGGCTGGGCGGCAACCACCGTTTCCGCCACGATGATCGCCGCGGCGGCGGCCGGTATCGGCGTGTTCGCGACCGGGGGAATCGGCGGCGTCCATCACGGCGCGCTCGGCGTCCCGGGTAGCGCGGCGCGGCCCACGCTCGACATCTCCTCCGACCTCGAGGAGCTTGCCCGGACGCAGGTCGCGGTCGTCTGCGCCGGCCCCAAGGCGATCCTCGACGTTCCGGCCACGCTCGAATACCTGGAGACGCGCGGCGTACCCGTCGTCGCCGTCGGCACCACGGAGATGCCCGGATTCTGGTCGCGTGAGAGCGGCATCGTCGCCCCGGCGTCCGTGCCGGATGTCGCGGCCGCTGCGGCGCTGGTGGGAACTCACTTCTTGCTGGGTCTTGGTTCCGGAGTTCTCCTGTGCGTACCCGTGCCGGAGCGGGATGCCTACCCGCTCGCCGACGCACGCAAAGCCGTGGAGCGGGCACTCGCGGACGCGGATGCCGCCGGCGTAGAAGGTCCGGTGCTTACCCCGTGGCTGCTGGCACGCATCGCAGAGATCACCGGCGGGCGCTCGGTCAGCGCGAACGTGGCGCTGATCGTCAACAACGCCGGAGTTGCCGGCCGGCTCGCGGTGGCACTGGCCGCGCGATAGACCGCGCCGATCAGCCGCGTGCGCCCGTCGCGCAGAAATGTCCGGTCACGGCGAGGAGGAGGCCACACCGCGACCGGACAAGGAACAATCGGCTGAGCTGCCGCTACGAAACCGCGCGGAGGACCGGTCGAGGTGCCCCGGCGGCACGGCGGCGCACGAGCCAGAGCGCCAGAGGCGGAACCACGACGATCGTGGCCACAAGTGCCAGCAGCACGTCGATGACCGTGACGGCGCCGAACTCGCGCATCGCCGGGAAGGACGAGGCCAGCAGCGCCGCGAAGCCTGCGACCACGGTGAGGCCGGAGGCCGCGATGGCGCGCCCGATGCGCGAGACGGCCTGGGTCATGGCCTCGGCGGGATCGACTCCGCGGCCGAGTTCCTCCCAGAACCGCTCGAGGAGCAGCACCGCGAACTCGGTGCCGACACCCACGATCAGCGCGCTCATAACGGCGGTCAGCGGGTTCAGCTCGAGGCCGAGCAGCCACATGGCACCCGACGACCAGCCGGTGACGAGGATGATCGGCAGGACCGGGGTGATCGCTCGACGCCAGCTGCGGTAGACAATCAGCAGCCCGAGGAAGACGGCCAGGAAGCCGGCCAGGGCAATCTCGAGCCGCTTGTCGGTCATCGAACCCACCACGCAGGCGGCCAGGTTCACCGTCCCGGCGGGCACGAGCGAGACGCCCGCCGGCGCGTTCGCCTCGTCCTCGAGCGTCTTGATCAGGTCCGCCACCTGCGAGATCGACATCTCCTTGACATCGAAGGTGAGCACCGCCGACTTGTGATCATCGGAGATCAGGCCCGTGCGGATCGACGCCGGTATCTGGGAGATCGCGGCCGAGATGGCCGCCGGCGTGGGCGCCGAACCCGAGGATGCGAGGCTGAGCATGGCCGGCAGGCTCGTAACCCCGACGATCTCGGAATGCGCCTTCGCCTCGCGCGTCTCGTACTGGGCGATCCAGCCGAGGACGGCCGGTGAAGTCACATCCGGCGCACTGACGAGGAACTGGACGGAAGTGCTGCTGCCCGTCGCTTTGGCGACCTGATTCATGGCCACGAGACCCGGGGCATCGGCGGGCACAAGCTTCTGGATGTCGGTCTGAACGGGGATGAGATGGTCGACCGCCAGACCGCCGACGGCGAGGAGCGTGGCCAGGGCAACGACGATCGGACCGCGCTTCACCGAGAACGAGGCGAGCGCGGCAAGGTAGCGGCCGACATCAAGACGGGGCTTGCGGCCATGGGCCGCGGCGAACGGCTCGGTCACCGCCGCAAGCTCCGCGTCGGAGGGCGCCTTGTCGAAGCGATACAGCATCGCGTTCAGGGCGAAGAGGGCGACAACGAACAGGATCGCCACTCCGAGAGCCAGCAGCGCACCGAAGTCGCGCACGGCCGGAACGGCGGAGAGTGACAGCGTGATGAAGCCCAGGATGGTCGCGAGCACCGCGGTTCCCACCGCCGGCCCGATGTGCGTCAGCGCGTCGATGAGACCGGCCGCGGGAGTGTCCCCTCGTGCCAGTTCCTCCTCATATCGGTTATGGAACTGGATGGCGAAGTCCATCCCGAGACCCATGAGAACCGGCAACCCGGCCATGGTCACAAGGGTCAGCGACACTCCCAGGGCGCCCGTGATTCCGAACGTGAACAGCACACCCACCACCACGACGGGCAGCGCCATCAGCCGGCGCCGGACGGGGAAGACCACGTACAGGACCACGACCATCAGGAGGATGGCAACGAGTCCGGTAACGGCCATGTCGCGCATGATGCTCGAGGTCATCTCACTGGCCAGCCTCGGATAGCCCGCGACCACCGTTGCGTCCGGCAGTCCGGCGGCCTTTACCTGGTCCTGGATGTGGCGGGAAATGACCCCTTGATCGTCGACGCTGAGGCCCGCGACGAGCGTGATCTGCACCAGCTCGTTGCCGGTGGGAAAGAGGCGTGCGAACGTCGCCTTCGGCGTTCCGTCGGCGGCATAGACGATGCTCGCGACCACTCCCGGCTGATCCAGGGTGACACCCTCAGGGAGCGTCCCGGCGGAGAGCAGCGTCAGCGCGCTGACCACGGACTTCACCCTGGCGTCGTGGCCCAGATCCGCCGTGAGTGCACTGATGGCCTGGAGCGTCTTTCCGCTCGTCAGCTCGGCCTGCGTGCCCGGGATCATGACGACCAGCGACTGGCCGCCGAACGCCTTCTCATAGGCCGTGTTGTTGAGGTATGTCGAGCTGTCGCGATCGACGAAGACCTCCTGGGTCGTGACGATGTGGGTCTGGCTGGCGCCGGCGGCGGCGAGGATCACCAGGACGATGGTGGCCGCCAGGATCGACCCGGGCCGCGCTTCGACGAAGCGTCCCAACCTTGTGAAGAGCGCGCGCATGCTTCTCCTTCCGCAGAGCAAAGGGGTGGCGCCGGCGATGAGGCGGCGCGGGGCGACTTCCACCGGCCGCAGGCTCTTCGAGGCCGCGGAACGGGCGGGGTTGTTCGTACCGGGGAGTTTCAGGCGACCCGGAGCCGTCTAGGTCGCTGGCTCGCTCACGGCGGGAGTTCGGATCGGGACGCCTCCGCTTCGCCGATCTGGTCGGCGAAGCTCGCGACACGTCGCAATGCCTCGATGAGTGAATCGAGCGACGCGGGTTCCATGCCGTCGATCAGCGCGTGGATCCGGATCTCGAGTCCGGCCCGCAGCCGGGCCAGGAGCCCGTGGCCGGCTTCCGTTACGGAGACCCACACGACGCGTCGATCCTCGCCCTGCGAGCGCTCGAAGACGCCCGCCGCAACGAGGCGGTCCACGACGGCCGTGGCCGCAGGCAACGAAATCTCGAGCCGGCCTGCAATCTCGCCGGCCTTCATTCGGCAATCGGGCGCGTAGTTGACCAGCAGCAGCGTCACGAGCTGGTTGGCGGTCAGGTCGGCGGACTCCAGGTCGAAGAGGGCGGCCAGGCGCAGGTTGATCGCGACTGCCGGCAGCAGTCCGACGATCTCCGCTGATGCCTGCGCTCGAGTGACCATGGCGCCACTATAGCACACAATACTTAGTGGACGTGAATAGTTAGACCATACTCATGGTTCGCTGAAGCACGCCGGCTCTACTCTCCGCCCTGCTGGGACGAGTCGGAGTCCTTGAGCGAATTCTGGAGGTCGTTGATCAGCTGGTCGAGCTGGTCCAGCTGGCTAGCCACAGGATCCGGGGTTGGGATCGCGGTCGGCCCACCGGTCGGGGTGCCCGCTGGGTTCACAACCGATGCCTGATCCCTCGGCGCATCACTCGTGGCGGCCGGGATGGTCGCCGTGGCGCGGGGCGTCCCGGCGACGGGGGCGGTCGATCCATTTCGGCCGCACGCGGCGATTGTGGCTGCAAGCAGCAACGCAACGCCAAGCAGGGCTGTCGCGCGTGCCTGGTGGCTTCTCAAGATCGGCGCCTCTCGATGTGGACCTTGCCTCACCGTCGAATGATGGGACGGCGCTGACCCTCCACCGAGCGGGCCTGTGTAAGGAGCGCGTAAAGCGGTGCGGCCGCGGTCCCCTACTTCAGGGCGGCTAGAATCGCCTCGGTCGATCGCACGCGTCCGATTCGCGGCAGGATCAGCCGCGTGGTGTGCGCATGCTCGACGGCTTCGCGCGCCGCCATGGCATCTTCGGCAAATACCTGGTTGTACCCGCGCTCGTACGCGTCACGCGCGGTGCTCTCGACGCCGATCGATGTCGAGATGCCGCACAGGACGATCGTGTCTATCCCGCGGCGGCGCAGTTGCAGATCCAGTTCGGTGCCGTAGAACGCGCCCCACTGCCGCTTGGTGATGAGGATGTCGCTGGGCTCGGGCTTGAGTTCCGGAGCCAGCTCCGACCATTCCGGCGGGACGGCGGCCGCCGCGCGAGGAGGCGCGTCCGTGATCGGCTTGAGACTGTCCTTGAGATCCGGCGAGGGAGTGACCCGAACGAAGACCACCGTGCCACCGGCCGCCCGCATAGCCCTGGCCATCTGCGACGCCCGGGCCACGACCTCGGCGGCCGGACGCGGTGCGGACGGAATCTGAACGATGCCTCGCTGGAGATCGATCACCACGAGAGCGGTTCGGGACGGGTCTAGCTTCAGCTCCACTTGCATTCTCCGGGTCGGCTGAGCGGTACCTGGGACGACGGCGGGGCTCGCCCGACACGATGCTACTCAGGTTCGCCCCGCTCGTCAGCCCGCAGGCGCCGCCCGATCACTCCATGACGAGGGGTTTGAGAGCGCCGATCCGCCATTCACCTGCCGTTCCCTGTCAGGTATGCCACCTACCCTAAGAGGCAGTCACAACTCGCCGCCGAGGAGCCTCAACGTGGTCATGGATCTTGCCTATTGCGGCCTGGATTGCGCCGCGTGCCCCGCCTATCACGCCTCAGAGCGCCTGACGATGGAGCAGCGCGCCCAGGTTGCGGTCAAGTGGAACGCCGAATTCGGCGGCACCCACACGGCCGAGGACATCGACTGCGTGGGCTGCGCTCACGAGGGCCGTCACGCGCCGTTTTGCGAGTCTGGTTGCGACATCCGCAATTGCGCCGTCGCCAGGGCCGTTGCCACGTGCGCCGAGTGCCCGGACTACGGCTGCGAGAAACTCACGGGCTTCCTGGTGAACGTTCCGGACGCGAAGGCCAACCTGGAGGCACGCCGCCTCGCCTGATGGGCGGCTTCCGGCCGCCGCCACTCCAGATTCGTCCACACACAACGAACACCGGCATGCGAGAACGTCGTGCGCCGGTGTTCCGTTTTTGCGACCCTTGGGCCAGCCCGGGCGGCTGGGGTTCGAGCGGCCGTTTTGCCCGGAGGAGGAGAGACAGGTCGGAGGAGGTCGCTAATGGCTGCTGCCGTCGAGTACGTACGCGGCATGTTCGGGTGGACCGTCAAGACGGAAGGAATCATCGCCCCGGATGAGCGTCCGCCGGCCGGCCAGTCGATTGCGTTGGGTGTCCAGCACATCTTCGCCATGTTCGGAGCCACGGTTCTGGCGCCGGTCCTCATGGGCTTCAACCCGAACACGGCGATCTTCTTTTCGGGCATCGGCACGCTCATCTTCTTCGTCTTCGTGCGCGGCCGAGTGCCGAGCTACCTGGGCTCGAGCTTCGCGTTCATCGCCGTCGTCACGATGGCGACCGGCTACGTAGGCCCGGGCCCGAACGCCAACATCGCGGTAGCCCTCGGCGGCATCATCGCCTGCGGCGCGGTCTACGCGGTCGTGGGCCTGATCGTCATGGCGGTCGGCTACAAGTGGGTAGAGTGGCTGATGCCGCCGGTCGTCACCGGCGCGGTCGTGGCAGTGATCGGCCTCAACCTCGCGCCCGCGGCGATCAACTACATGATCGGCTACGCCAAGGTGGCCGACAATTTCGGCATCCTGGTCGGCCTGCTCACCGCACTGGTCATCGCAATCGTCGCCGTCTATGCGCCGGGAATGCTGCGACGTCTGCCGATCCTCGTAGGCGGCGTCTTTGGCTACGTCCTCTACTTCCTGCTATCGAACGTGGCCAACTTTGGCGGAACGCATATCGACTTCAACAAGATCACGAGCGCCCCGCTGATCGGCTGGCCGGCGCTCGCGACCCCCGTTCTCGACTCGCATGCGCTCACGCTCATCATCCCGGTCGCGATCGTCCTCGTCGCCGAGAACCTCGGCCACGTCAAGGCGGTTGCCGCTATGACCGGCCGCGACCTGGATCCGTACATCGGCCGGGCGTTCCTCGCGGACGGGATCGCCACCATGGTGTCCGGGTCGGGCGGCGGCACCGGCGTGACCACCTACGCCGAGAACATCGGCGTAATGGCCGTGACCAAGATTTACTCGAGCCTCGTGTTCGTGATCGCGGCATTCGTCGCCATCGCACTCGGCTTCTCGCCGATGTTCGGGGCCCTGGTGCTCTCGATCCCGCAGCCTGTGCTCGGTGGCATGGCCGTCGTTCTGTTCGGCCTGATCGCGACCACCGGTATTCGCATCTGCGTCGANNGGCATCGGCACCGCGTGCATCGCGGCGATCATTGTCTACCAGATCCTCAACAAGTTCGGGATGGGGTCCAAGGCCGCGTAACCCTCGACCCTCGCAGAATCGAAACGGGCGACCCTTCGGGGCCGCCCGTTTCTTCGTGTCTGGGGAGTGGCGCCGCCTCTAGCGAGGACGTCCCGTCCCGAACTGACGATCGCCCGCGTCGCCGAGACCCGGCACGATGTAGCCGACATCGTTGAGCGCGCGATCCACCGCGGCGCAGTAGATCTCCACGTCCGGGTGCGCGCTCGTGACCGCGTCGACGCCTTCCGGCGCGACGATGAGATTCACGAGCTTGATCCGCGTGGCTCCCCAGCGCTTCAGCACCTCGATCGCGGCCGTCGCGGACCCGCCCGTGGCGAGCATCGGGTCGAGGATCAAGCAGAGGTCAACCGTCGCTGAATCCGGCAGCTTGTTGTAGTACTCCACCGGCCGCAGTGTCCGCTCGTCTCGGAAAAGACCGAGATGCCAGACCTCCGCGGTGGGCATCAGCTCGAGCATGGCGTCCACCATGCCGAGACCGGCTCGCAGGATCGGCACCAGGCCGATTCGAACGCCGAGCTCGTGCGCATCGGTCCGCTCCATCGGCGTGCTGACTTCGAGGGGACGGACCTCGACGTCGGCCAGGGCTTCGTAGCCCAGCAGCCAGGAGAGCTCTCGAACGACTTCACGGAACTTCTTGGGTTCGGTCCGTTCGTCTCGCAGGATCGCGAGCTTGTGCAGGATCGCGGGGTGGCGTGATACGTGAAGTGTCGGCCAGGATGCGTCACGAACCGGCAGTGGAGAGCTTTCCGGCACCGAGTGCTCCTCCTTCGTGCGGGTTTCGTGGATGTGGCGTCCATCGTACGAGGACGGCGGCATTGGTGCCGGGCGTTTACTTCAGCCGGCGCGGGCGGCCGGTGCAGCGGGGCGCCGGGATCGAAGCTTCGCGACCTCCGCCCGGAGTTCGATGCGGCCACGCGCGAGCGTCGCCCTCAACTCGCCCCAGGTGCGGACGTTCATCAGCGGCAGCGTCGCGACCATGATGGAGAGGCCGCCGTACCAGAGCGCCGGGAGCGCCAGCATCGCCGATACGGGAACGGTCCAGCGTCGGTTCGTCCTGGCACCCCAGATCACGAGAGCGACCGCGAAGGGCAGCCGGACGATGAACGGAATGGGGACGGCGGCCCAGGTCCCGTTCTTGCCCACGTTGCTGGCGAGGACTTGCGGCCAGCGATACCACGCGTCCGGCAGCAGGACGAACGAGACGGCAACGACCGCGGCCGTGGACAGCAGCGCGACGGCGAGCGAGCCCCACTCGCGGCGGACGACGAACCACAGCAGCCCGATTCCGGGCGCGATCTTCGTCAGGAGCACGAACGACCAGGCGGCCGGCCAGCGGAACCCGAGCACGATCGCGACGGCCACGAGCAGCTCGATGTTGCCACCCCAGATCTCCATCAATCCGAAGAAGGCCAGACCGAGAAAGATCAGACGCGGGCCCGTCATGTAGGTCATCGCGGCAATGAGGATTGCAGCCCATACGGCCATGAAGACCTGCCACGGAAGCAGACGTATCGGCGTGAGCAGCTGCAGGAAGGCGGGAGAGTACGGGTACGCGATCTGGTCGGTCCAGTTGGAGTGGAGATACGGATCGCCAAGGGTCGGGACCCAGTAGCAGCGAGCATCCATCCCCGACGGAAGGAGCGACGTGCCCCACGGTTCCGCGAAGTAGACGATGCCCAACCACGCGACCAGGAGGGCGGCCAGGCCTGCGACGACCACCGGCCAGCCGGCGGGCATGCGCCTGCCGGCTGGCACGATCGAGCGCTCGGTGGCTGTGCTCAGCTCGAATCTCCCTTCGCGGCGCGGCTCGGCGCCACGCGGCGTTCGTCTGCCGCCAGTGGCCCCGGGCATGCTAGCACCGGCGACCGGCCCCGGGGCGCCGGGTCAGAAGGTGAGGAATCGAGCGCCCGAGAGACGATCGTCGGCGCGCTCCACGACGGCTGAACCGCCGATCCGCTCATCGGAGTCGCCCTGTCCGACAGGGCCCAGCAGACTCTCCCAGCCCTCCGCGGCCAGTTGGTCGAGCGCGCGGCTGGCGGCCTGGAGCGTTTGGTCCGCGAACTCGGCAGCGGCGCCGTGGAGCCGCCCATCGCCAAGTGTCGCGCGTGTCGCGCGCGCGGCCGACGCCGCCGCCTCGAGATCCGCGGCCCCGAGCGAGCCCATGGTCCCCGAACCGATGACAAGTGAAGCTTCGCCGCCGGCGAGCGCAGCCACGAGACCGGCGATCCCGCCCGGGGTCGCCAGGGCCGCACCGGTGCCGCTCAGCACGAGCTTGCGTCCGGGGAACACGAGACGGCGCAGCCATGCCTCGAGCACGATCGTCGTGGCGTTGCGTGCGGCGCTCCCCTCGCCGGCGACCCAATCGGGCACGGCGCCGAGGTATATCCGGTCTGCCGGCAACCCGTCGGCGAGTGCCAACTCCACATTGAGCGCCTGGAGCGCAAGGCCCCGGCCGGAGCGCGTGGCCGCGTCCGGCGGGATGCCGCTCGCCAGGTCGGCGCCGAGCGCGAGCGGCCCGGCACCCATCAGCACACGGCTGCCGGCGCGCGCTTGCAGTCGATGAGCGAAAGCGTGGTCCGCCAGGGCCCGCTCCGGGTTGACATTCTCCTCGACGATCTCGCGCATCGGGTCGGCGGCTACGTAGTCGATCCGCTCGAACGCCGCCACGACCGCCTGCTCGGGCGCCGCGAAGGCCGATGTGATCGTCATGAGGCTCGCATAGCACCCTCGCGCCGCCGAAGCCTGATCTGCCACAAGGCGCAGTGCCGCAAGACCTCGTTGACTGCCGGCCGGCACCGGAAGCAGCGGCGCCGCGGCGGAGGCAGCCGGGTCCGCGGCTGGGCCCCTCTGTGCGGGACGAAGCCTGCCCACGTGCAGGCGGCCCTGTCCCTTGCCCTTGCGGCGCGAGCTGTTCGAATCGAAAAGGTCGGGGGTGTCGAGCCCCGCGTGCCGTCGCGCCTCGGCGAATTCCCAGCTCGCGGGCACGTGGACCCGGATGACATCCACGCCCGAGCCAACGAGCCGCCGCACCTCAATCGAAGCCGCCTCCGCCTCCGTGGCCCTGAGATCTACGCCCAGCCAGGGCTCGTCGGGCAGACCCAGGACGTCGCGCATCTCGCGTGCGGCGGTCCGGTTGGCATCGAAACGAGCAAGCGCCGCCACGATCAGCCCGGTCGCAGCTTTCTCGGCCGTGGCGAGTCGGTCGGGGCGCTCCAGTAGTGCCGCCTCCATGCCCAGATCGACGTCCCCCGATGCCACGTCCAGGGCCAGTTCGTGAGCCGGGCAGTCGTACTCGTGCAGAGCGATCGTGAACGGCAGCAGCACGCCACGGGCGAGTCGCATTCGATCCGAGCCGCAATAGCGCTCGGCCATGGACGCCGCCAGCGGCCGGCCGGACCGGTCCAGCCCGTCCACGCCGAGCATCCGGAGCACGGCTCGCTCCTGGGCAATCGTCGTCGATCGCCGTGCGACGGACGACAACGGCCCGGCCAGATCGGCGGCGCGGCGACGTACCTGTTCGGCCTGTGCCGCGAGAGTGTCGACGCTCACCCGCGCCTCGCTGTGCGTCCGGACTACGGGGAGTCAACGACGCCCCGGTACTCCTAGCCTACCGGACGCGGCACGTGCCGGATAGGGGCCGGGGGCGGTGGCACAGCCGACCGCGGCATCGGCCCGCGGCGCGCGGCACCCGGCGCCGGCGCGCGGCATCGGCCCGCGGGATCGCTCGACGCGGTTCAGCGCGGGCAACCGAAGTGCCCGGCAGCGCCCCCTGCCCTGGGCTATCGTGCCGATGCCGGAGTTGAAGTCGGCTCCGCGCGAGTAAGCTCGTCCGAACAGCGATCGGGAGTTGAGTGATCGAGACGGACAAGAAGCCTGTCGTACACGACCAGGTGCTCGTAGAGGCTGAGATCGACGGGCGCGTGGCCGCGTTTCGTACGGTCGTAGTCAATGTTCTACCGGGCGTGCTGTGGCTCGGGCTGCTGAAGCCGAACCCACTGCTCGAGAGACTCCAGCCGAACGATCCCGCGATTCTGACGTTCCGGCGTGAAGGCTCGGCGATGGTGGCGGAGTCGGCGTTCGTGGCCCTGCTGGGTCCCAGCCAGTCGCGCGTCTTCTCCGTCGAGTGGCCCAGCGACGTCCGGATGGTCCAGCGGCGTGCACAGCTGCGCGTCGATGCGGAAGGGCCCGTGCAGTACACGATCATCGAGACGGTGACGGACTTCTCGGGCGTCGCGGGTCAGGGAGCGACGCGGAATCTCAGCGCCGGCGGCCTGCAATTCGCCGTGAAGGTGCCGATCGAGGAAGCGGTGATCGTCGGCGACCTGCTGGAACTTCGGATGGGTCTCGGCCAGAACGTGGTCATGGCCGACGCAACCGTGGTGCGGACCGAGGATGGAACCGATCTGGGTCGTGACGGAAAGCACCTACAGCCCGCCCGGACGCCGCGGCCGCCACAGACGCTGGTCGCGGTTCGCTTCGAGCAGATCTCCGAAGGCGCGCAGGACCTGATCGTCCGTCACATCTTCTCGCTCCAGCGAATGCGACGCTAGCCGCCGGGCGCCGGCAACAACCCAGCTCGCCGGGCCGCCGGATGCAATGCGAGGCGCGATCCGAGGAGCGGACCGCGCGCACCTGAGGGTGCGTAAGGGAGCACCGCAGGCGCGAAACGAAGCAGGGCGCCGGCAGACCGGCGAGCTATTCGGCCCGGTGGTAGACGCCCGCCACCCGGACCATGACCGCCTCGCGGAGTAGCGACGACAACGCCGCGGCGCAGTCCGGCGACTCCGGATCCGCGTCCAGGTCCGCCCAGAAGACGTACTCCCACCGCACGCCTCGACTGGGCCGCGACTCGAGGCGCGACAGGTTGATCTTGCGTTCGGCAAAGCAGCCGAGACAGCGGTGGAGGCTGCCCGGCACGTTTCGAACCGCCCAGACGAGCGTCGTCTTCATCGGTCCGGCGAGTGCGGCCGGCGCGAACGACTCGTCCGGCAGCGAGTCGCGGGAGATCACGGCGAAGCGGGTTCTGTTCGCGTCACTGCCCTGGATGTCCTCGGCGAGAACCTCCAGGCCGTACAGCTTCGCGGCCCGTGCCGAGGCGATCGCGGCCGCGCCCATCTCGCCCTTGTCGGCGATGGACTTGGCCGCGCCCGCGGTGTTGTAGCTCGTCATGACCTGCCACGGACGCGAGCGGAGGAATTCGTCGGCCTGGTCGAGCGCCTGGGCGAT
>PMBG01000189.1 GCA_003153755.1 Chloroflexota bacterium
TCGTTCGAGCACCTCGAGTTCGAGACGCGCCCCGACCAGCTGCTCACGTATCGTCTGGTTCAGGGGGACGAAGCCGTGGTGATCGATTTCGCGCCTGCCGGATTGCCAGCCGGCGAGGCCGTCGATACCGAGAAGATCGAGTTCGATCCCAACAGCTACGTCCAAATGGAGTTGCTCGGCCCGGATCCCAGTTCCGAGGACGAGTAGGGCCCCTGGCCCAACGAAAGCGTGGCCCGCCCGGCGCGGCGAATATCGAACTCACAGGAGCGTGGTTGCGGCCGTGTGGGAGGACACGGTCTGGAGGAGGCGCGCCGCTCGGGGCCCTAATCCCGGCGGCCGCCAATCGGTGGGATCGACCAGGCGTAGACCAGGAGGAGACACCGTTGGCTTTCCTTGCGCGCTATTTCAAGTTTGCCGAGCGCGGCACCAACATCCTCACTGAAACCCGGGCCGGCGTGACCACGTTCATGGTCATGGCCTACATCATCTTCTTGAACGGGAGCATCCTGCTCGGCGGCATTCAGGCCGCGAAACTGCCGGTCGCCGCGGGCGACGCGGTCTCCTATGCCGCGGCAACAGCCTTGATCGCGGGCATCATGACGATTGCGATGGGCATCGTCGGCCGCTATCCGCTCGCATTGGCCGCCGGACTTGGGATCAACGCGATCGTCGCGTTCACACTCATCGCCGGCAAGGGCTTGACGGTTGCCGGTGCCATGGGCGTCATCGTGATCGAAGGCATCGTGATCACGATCCTCGTGGTCATCGGTCTCCGAGAAGCGATCATGGCCGCCGTTCCGATCGCGCTGAAGCGGTCGATCGGCGTTGGCATCGGTCTCTTCATCCTCTTCATCGGCTTTGTCAACGGCGGCCTGATCATTACCCCGCAGGGTGGTTCGCCGATCGTCGCTCTCAGCTTCCCGACCCAGACCGCGCAGTTCGTGTTCCTGCTGGGTCTCCTGATCACATTCTCGCTGTACGTCCTCAAGGTCCGTGCCGCGCTCATCATCAGCATCGCCGTGACAACAATCGTGGCCCTGATCGCCGGCGTGACCAAGGTCCCCGACACCGGCCTGACGGTCACTCCGCAGTGGAACACGCTGGGCAACTTCGACCTCTTCAACGCGTTCAACAAGCTCGGCATGATCACGGCCGTCCTCACGATCTTCGCGATCATGCTCAGCGACTTCTTCGACACAATGGGCACGGTCACTGGCATCGCGGAAGAGGCCGGTCTCGCTACTCCGGACGGCCAGGTTCCCGACATTGGGCGAGTCCTTGTCGTCGACTCCGTCGCTGCCATCGCCGGCGGCATGGCGGGTATCAGCTCCAACACCACATACATCGAATCGGCGGCCGGCGTCGCCGAAGGCGGTCGAACGGGCTTCGCGTCGGTCGTGACGGGCATCCTGTTCCTGGCGGCCATCTTCCTTTCGCCGTTGGCGCTGATCATTCCCTCGCAGGCCACCGCCCCCGCGCTGGTGCTCGTGGGATACCTGATGTTCACGTTGATCAAGGACGTGAAGGTCGAGGACGTGGAAGACGGCCTGCCGGCCCTCCTCACGATCATCCTCATGCCACTCACTTACGACATCACCGTCGGCATCGGCGCGGGCTTCATCTCGTGGGTGCTGATCAAGCTCCTCAAGCGAAAGTGGAGCGAAGTTCACCCGCTTATGTACGCCGTGACGCTGGCCTTCGTCGTCTATTTTGCGAAGGACTGGATCCAGACGTTCATCAAGTAGCTTCGGTTCGAACGGCCGGCCTCCTCAAAGGGGGCCGGCCGTTTCGTTTTCTCGGGCAAATATGGTCCTGTCATAGCCCTTTCGGCCTGTATTGGGTACTGCGGCCTTTCGGCTAGCATTTGTCCGATGTTCGAACGCACTGCGCTGCCCAATGGGCCGCGCGTCATCACTTCGCGGCTCTCGGGTGCCCGCTCGGTGTCCATTGCGGCATACGTGCTCGCCGGATCGCGCCTCGAATCGGCCCAAGAAGCGGGCGCCGCCCACTTCATGGAGCACATCACCTTCAAGGGCACGAAGGCATACCCCACGACCCGCGCCGTTTCGGAAGCGGTAGAGGGCATCGGCGGCAGTTTCAATGCCGCCACCGACCGTGAGTCCACCGTCTACTGGGTCCGCGTTCCCTTGCGCGAAGCCGGCCGCGGCATGGACGTGGTGGGCGACCTTATCGTCCGGCCGCATCTCCGAAGCGAAGAGATCGAATCCGAGCGGGACGTCATCGTGGAGGAGATCCGCTCCTACCTCGACGACCCCGGCGAGCATGTCCACACGCTCTTCGATCTGGCGATGTTCGGCGACACGCCACTCGGCCGCGAGATTGCCGGTAGCGAAGAAAGCGTCCGCGCCCTGCCGCAGGAGAACCTCCGCGCCTTCTGGGCCGCGGAATACCGGCCCGGCAACGTAGTGGTCTCGGCCGCCGGGGACATCTCCCACGCTGAGGTCGTGGAGATGGTCGAGCGCGCGTTCGGATCCGGCGCGGCGGTGCCCCGCTCATTCGCCCCGGCGCCCCACCTGCCGGCGGGCGATCGCGTCATGTCCGTCAAGCGCGACACGACGCAGGCGCAGCTGTGTATCGGTACCCCCGGCCTCCGAAGAGATGACCCTGAGGCCTGGACACTCGAGGTGCTGAACGCCATCCTCGGTGATGGAATGAGCAGCCGTCTGTTCCAGTCCGTGCGCGAGGAAAAGGGCCTCGCCTACGACGTCAGCTCCTACACGATCGACTACGCCGACACCGGCGCCTTCGTCGTGTCGGCGGGCGTTGACCCGGACAAGATCGCGCCCGCCGTCGGGGCGATCATGGAGGAGCTGGGACACGTTCGGGACGAAGCCGTTCCCGCCGACGAACTCGCCCGGATCAAGCGTTATCTCGGCGGCCGGCTGGAGTTGCGCATGGAAGAGACGCGCAACCTCGCCTCGTGGCTCGGCGGGCAGGAGGCACTTCACGAGAAGGTGCTGGATCTGGATGAGGCCCTGGCCGAACTCAACGCGGTAACGAGCGATGCGATTCTGGTGCTCGCACGGCGGCTCTTCCGGACCGACGACCTTCGCATGGCCGTGGTTGCGCCGCCCCGACGCGGTCGAAAGCTGGACTCGCTGCTGAAGATCCCCGGGGGCGCGGAATGAGAAACGGGCAGAAGCCTCGGCACCTGCATTCTGTCGATGCCATCGAGCCGTACGAGTCGGACCTGGCCCGCGAGGTCTCGGGAGCGCCTGTGCCCGCGCCCGCCGACGACAGGCCGAATCTCGTCGCCGTGCCCGTGGGCGGCATGGATGAGCTGCAACTCTCGTTCGACGCGTTAGAGGAGCCCGATGAGATCCTGATCCGGGTTCCCCTGTCCGGCGATGACGACGTCGACGAGACCGCGCCTGAAGACGTGACCGCCGAGGCTGAGGATGTCGAACCAGCGGCCGAGGTCGAGACCGCCGAATTCGATGTCGAGGTACCTTCGCTCGAGACTCACGCCGAGACCGCAGGATTCGACGCCGGGGCCCTCCTCGAGCCCGACGGGCCAGCCGATGAGTTCGAGTCCAAGCTCGAGGCGAGAGTAGCTGAGACGGAGAACGAGCCTCAGGCGGTAGCCGAGGTCATCGCGCCGGAGCCTGAGTTCACCGCGCCCGAGGTGGAGGTCACCGCGCCGGAGGCCGAGGTCATCGGGCCGGAGGCCGAGCTCGCCCCCGCCGAGGTGACCGAAGCCGAAGCAGACGAACTCGCCGACGCCGAACCGGCCGATGTCCAGGCTGTCGGGGCGGCCGAAACGGCCGAGTCCGAGGCGTTTGCCGCCGACGTCGAAGCCGCCGAGCCGGATCCTGCCGAAGCGGACGCGGAAGCCATCACGTCCGGACCGGGGACTGATGACGCCGACGCCGACGCCGAAGGGCTTCTCGTCGAGCCCGCCTCCGAACCGCAGCCGTATCAGCCGTCCGAAGCGTCATCCCCCGAAGACCCGTATCTCCAATCCCGCCTTGCTCACATGCACCTCCGGACGGGATCGCTGACGCGGGCACGCGCCGAGCTCGAGCTGCTTGCGGATCGGAGACAACTGTCGGAAGCCGGCGTTCTCGACCTTGCGGAAGCGCGCTGGCGGACGGGCGACTTGCTGGGGGCCGGCGAGGCCGCACGCGCATACCTGGCCGTGAACGGGATTGACGCACTTGGACTTGTCATCGCCGCGGAGGCTTCGACTCTGTCCAGCCGCAGTACGGAGACCCGTGCTCTCATCGACCAGGCGTTGCTGATATCGCTGGCGGACATCGATCGGGCGTTCTCCGGAATGCCGCGCAAGGCGCCGTGGGCGATGGCGCGCGCTCAGTCCGCCGCCGTTGCCGCGCCCGTGGCTACGTCGTACCCTGCCCAGCCCGAAGCGGCCGCCGAGCCCGAAGTCGCCGCCGA
>PMBG01000140.1:0-6895 GCA_003153755.1 Chloroflexota bacterium
TCCTGGACGTCCTTGTAGTGCTTCTCGAGCTTCTCGGCGATCTTCTTGAACTCGGCGTAGACCTTGGGCATGTCGGTCGCCAGCTGGGCGATCTTCGGTGCCGTTCGGACGCCTGCGACCACGTCCTCGCCCTGCGCGTTGGTGAGGTACTCGCCGTAGAGGACCTTCTCGCCGGTGTTGGGGTCGCGGGTGAACGCGACTCCGGTGCCGGAGTCGTCGCCCATGTTGCCNNTCGTTGGCGCGCTTGCCGAACCAGGACGCGAACACGGCCTTGATGGCCAGGTCGAGCTGCTCGTTTGGATCTTCCGGGAACTCGCGGCCGACGGTGTCCTTGACGATCTTCTTGTAGACGGCGACGAGCTTCTTCAGGTCATCGACGTTGAGATCGGTGTCCTTGGCGCCCTTGCCGTGCTTCTCCTTGGCCGCGTCGAGCGCCTCGTCGAAGCGGTTGTATGCGACTTCCGAGCCGTCCTTGCCCTTCACGACGTGCGCCGGGACATCCATGACGATCCGGCCGAACATCGAGATGAAGCGGCGATAGGCATCCCAGCCGAAGCGCTCGTTACCGCTGATGGCGATGAGGCCGGCGAGGGTGGTCTCGTTAAGGCCCAGGTTGAGGACCGTGTCCATNNGAAGTAGTCGTTGCAGGCTTCGGTGGTGATAGTGAAGCCCGGGGGGATCGGCAGACCGGCGTTGGTCATCTCCGCCAGGCCGGCACCCTTGCCGCCCAGGAGATCCTTCATCCCGCCGTTGCCCTCGCCCTTGCCGCCGCCCCACGCGTAGATGTAACGCTTGGCGGCCTTGTAGGTCTTGCCGGAGTCGGCCATAGGGTTTCTGTCTCCTTGGATGCGGGGAGTTGTCGCGCCGCAGGCAGCGGGGAGCGCCCGAGCGACGTTGTCGCACTATGTCGCGGACATTCTACAGTCCGCCGCGAGTGCGCCTCGCGGCCGACCGGCCCCCGCGCCCGGTATTTGCGTCCCGCTGAGGCCGTCCATTCGGCCCGAAAAGCGGCCGGAGGGACTCCACTAGCGCCATAACGCCGAAGGCCCGCTCAGTTCAGCTCGTCGCTGAGAGCGGGCCCGGCAGGTCCATCAACCGCGCCGTCGGAGCGCGGCAGATTGCGTCTTGATTTGGAGCCCGGGCGTTCGCCGACCGGCAAACCACCACCGAGCTAGGCGTCCTGGCCTTTCGTCAAGCGCCGCGTCCATGCGGCGCCGGTCGATGTTCGACATGGGAGTTGTCGGAGTGCCGGCGGCCAACTGAATGGCCATCACGCCGCGGCGCGTCAGACGTTCGTACTGTCCAGCCAGTCCAGCCAGGCCCGCAAGCCCTCGCCGGTGGTGGCTGAGACATCGAGCAGCGGAACGTTCGGGTTCAGCAGCCGGACATCGGATTCGAACACCGCGCGATCAAACGACAGATGCGGCATCAAGTCGATCTTGTTGAGCAGCAGGAGATCAGCCGACTGCACCAGNNGGGCAGATGAGGTTGCCAACGTTCTCGATCAGGAGCAAGTCGACGCCCTCGAGGTCCACCTGCTTGAGCGCTTCGCGGATCTGGTGCGCCTCGAGATGGCAGCCCTGCCCGGTCGAGATCTGGACGACCCGATCGCACCAACGGGCCAGCCGGTCGCCATCGCGCCGAGTCGTCAGATCGCCCACCAGTACGGCCGGGTGGCGCCGCCCTCGGAGCTCCCTGAGAGTAGCTTCGAGAAGCGCCGTCTTGCCGCTCCCCGGCGCCCCGATGATGTCCACGGTGAAGATGCCGCGCCGGCCCAGGTCGGCGCGCGTTTCGGCGGCGATCGAGTCGTTGACGTCGAGGACACGTGCCTCGATCGGCAGGCGGGTGCTCGCGTTAGGCCCGATGCTCACCGTGGTGCCTCCGTGGAAGCGGCGGTCCCGGCAGGCACATCGTCCTCGGTCGAGATCGCGACAAGTAGCAACTCGTCATCAGCCGTTGGATTCGGCGACTGCTCGCCGCACTCGCAATCCACGAACGGCACCGGACTCTCCCACTCGCGACCGCAAGCCGGACACGCCAGCGACCACGGCCGCGCGTCCATCAGCAGGTTCGATCCCGCCAGCGGCGTCTGGTAGGTGACGGCGTCCCAGCACATTCGCATCGCCTCCGGCTCCAGGCCGCGCAAGGCCCCGACGCGGATCTCCACTTCGAGCACACGTCCGCCCGCCGGCGCATAGAGCGCTACCTGCGCGGCCAGGGCTTCTGCTATCGAGAACTCATGCACGTCCGGCATCCTATGCCATTCGGGCCGGCGAAGCCCGAACGGACCGCGGCCGGCACGCACAGCGCCACCGGGGAGACCTTGCCGGCGCCGGCGGCTCGGTCACGAGGGATTTCGGCGGAACCGGCGTCATAAGGCCAAAGGGCACAGGCACACTGGACTACAAGGAAGGGCCGATGCGGGGGGCCGGAATCGTTACCAAATCGATAAGCTGACCTCACAAACCAAGGACGCGGCGCGTTGCCGCGCGCGCATCGAAGGCGCAAAGCCGCCACCAGGCCAGAACGGACCGACTCGTTAGCCGTGTCCAGAACGGAGGGCATGGGACGCATTCTTCTCGTCGATGACGACCCGGCAGTAGTCGCGGGCAACGTCACCGCCCTCGAGGCGAGTGGCTACACGGTATCTACGGCGTCCACCACCTCCGAGGCTCGAGCGGCTATCGGCCGCGAGACCCCCGATGTTGTGGTGCTCGAAGCGATGCTGGACGGAGCCACGGCTGGCTTTGACCTTGCCCGATCGCTCGCCCACGACCATCCCACGCTCCCGCTGATCATGCTCAGCCGGGTGGACGACCACCTGACTTCGGCCGAACGCGCCGGCCAGGACCGCGACGACGGCTGGATGCCCGTTCAAAGGTTCATGGAGAAGCCCGTGTCGCCCGACGTCCTCGTGTACGAAGTGGACCATCTCACCAAGGCGGCGCACTGACCAATGAGCTCCCTGATCATGTTCCTCGTCGCCTTCCCGCTCGCGGCAGGCGCGCTGCTCCTCGCCATCAAGAACGGCCGGCTTCGCAACGTGGTCGTGGTCGCCGCCGCGGTCGTCGTGGCAAGCGCATCGGTCGCCACCGCGGTCACGTTCGGAAACGGCGAGGCGGTCTTCTTCGGCCTCCCGTTCGATCTGCCCGCCTCGCTGACCCTCGGCCGGCTTCTACTCGTCGCCGAGCTCGCGATCGGTGCGTTCGTAATCGTTGTGAGCATCCAGAACCGCCGCATCCTGGCGCCGCTGCTCGTGGGCGGGCAGATAGCGATCTCCCTATACCTGGAGATCAGCGGAAAGCTGCCGGAGTTCGACCTCTCGCGGCTGTTCTGGTTCGACAAGCTGTCGATGATCATGGTCCTGATCATCGGGATCATCGGCACCCTGATCTGCGTTCACTCGCTCGGGTACATGCGTGACTACCACCGGTCGAACCCGCTGATCAAGGGTCGACGGACCGTCTTCTTTGCGCTCCTCTTCATCTTCCTCTCCGCGATGTTCGGGCTCGTCACCTGCAACTACCTGCCGGCGATGCTGGTCTTCTGGGAGATCACGACGCTCTGCTCGTTCCTCCTGATCGGCTACACCCGGACCAAGGAGACGATCGGCTACGCGTTCGACGCCCTGAACATGAACATGCTCGGCGGCCTGGGCTTCTCGCTCGCGATCCTGCTGCTCGTCAACGGCAACCAGACGCTGGACCTCGCGGAGCTCACCGCCCACGCGGCGCCCGCGGTCCTCATGCCGGCACTTGCGCTGCTCTGCCTGGCCGGCCTCACCAAGAGCGCTCAGATGCCGTTCTCGTCGTGGCTACTCGGGGCCATGTACGCACCTTCCCCCACCTCCGCGCTGCTCCACTCGAGCACGATGGTCAAAGCCGGCGTGTTCCTGCTGCTTCGCCTGTCTCCGGCAATCGCCGGTTCGAACCTCGGCACACTCGTCGCCTTCACCGGGATGCTGACCTTCCTGTTCGTGTCGCTCGTCGCGGTGACGGAGCAGAACACAAAGAAGGTCCTCGCCTACTCCACCATCGGAAGCCTGGGCCTGATCGTCGGCTGTGCCGGTCTGGGGTCGCCGGAGCTCATCTGGGTAGGCATGATGATCATCATCTTCCATGCGATCGCGAAGGGCCTGCTCTTCCTGGTGGTGGGCACGATCGAGAACCGGCTGTACAGCAAGGACATGGAGAATTTCGACACGCTGCTCAGCCGGCTGCCCAAGGTGAGCGCCCTGGCCCTCACCGGCATAGCGGGCATGTTCATTGCCCCGTTTGGCATCGTGGTGGCCAAGTGGGCCGCGATCCGAGCATTCCTCGAGATCCCGGGCTGGCAGGGCGCCGCACTGCTCGTGATCATGGCGTTCGGCAGTTCGCTCACGATCTTCTACTGGGGCAAGCTGCTCATCAAGGTTCTCTCGATGAAATGCGTCGACGACGCGGAGCTTGCAATCGAAAAGCGGGTCTCGCGTTTCGAATGGCTCGCCGAGGGCACTCTGGCTGCAGGCGTCGTGGCTGTTGCCGCGTCGCTCGGGGTGATCTCCGACAAGGTGGTGGGCCCCCAAGCCCTCGCAACGTTCGCCGGGACGTCACGGGCATTCCTCAATATCGAACCCGCGATGCTCGTCTCCATGATCGTGGCGGTGCTGTTCCTGCCCGTCCTGGCTGTCTGGGCGTCACGGCAGCGCAACTGGTGCGATGAGGCGGACTTCTACGCGGCCGGCCGTACCACGAGCCCCGACCGGACGATGGGCGCGGCGCTCGGCCAGACACGGAGCGTGACACTGCGCAACTACTACCTGGAGGGCGTCGTCAACGGGGCGCTCGTCTTCCGGGCCGGCACCGTCATCTGCGGAGCCATCCTCGTCGCCCTGATCGCGGTCGGAATGGTGGGTCGCTGATGAACGTCAACCCCGTCGTCTACGGAGTCCTCTTCGTCTTCCTTGCGCCGGTCTTCGGCGGATTGCTGGCGGGAATGGACCGCATCATCAGCGCCCGCATGCAGAGCCGGGTCGGACCGCCCCTGCTCCAGCCCTTCTACGATCTCGGCAAGCTTCTCCAGAAGAACGCCCGCCAGGTCAACCCCATCGCGGAGCCGCTCCTGCTCGGCCACGTTGGTTTCATGGCCGCCACCGGCGCGATGCTGCTCGGCGGCACGGATCTCGTCTTCACGGCCTTCGTACTCGCCCTGGCGGCGCTCTTCCTGGTCCTCGCCGCCGGCTCTGTGAATTCGCCGTACAGCCACGCCGGCGCGGAACGCGAGCTCATCGTCCTGCTCGCGTCGGAGCCGTTCTTCATCCTGATGCTCGCCGCGATCTGCAAGGTCTCCGGCGCGAGCACGTTCGGCGGGGTCCTCGCGTCTCCGGTGTGGGTTGCCTGGCAGCTGCCGGGGATGCTCCTGGCCTTCTCGTTCGTGGCCACGATCAAGCTCCGCAAGTCGCCCTTCGACATCTCCACTTCGCATCACGCGCATCAGGAGCTCGTGAGCGGACTTACGTCGGACATGTCGGGCCGGCTGCTTGCCTATGTGGAAATGGCCCATTGGTACGAGTCGGCCATCCTCGCAGCGTTTGTCGTCCTTTTCTTCAACTGGGCCTGGCCGCTCGGACTTGGAGTCTTCGCGGTCGCCTACCTGCTCGAAATCCTCGTCGACAACAGCACCTCGCGCGCCAAGTGGCAGCTCGTCCTCCGGTCGAGCTGGGCCGTCACCCTTCTCCTTTCCGGCGGGAACGTCCTCGCCCTCTTCCTTCTGAAGTAGGAGCGTCCCGTGTCTTTCTTCAGCAAGTCGCCGTGGATCCTCCACTACGACGCATCCAGTTGCAACGGCTGCGACATCGAGGTCCTGGCCTGTCTCACGCCCCTCTATGACGTGGAGCGGTTCGGTGTCGTCAACACCGGCAACCCCAAGCACGCCGACATCCTGCTCATCACGGGCAGTGTCAACGAGCGGAACATCGAGATAATCCAGAACCTGTACCGGCAGATGCCGGACCCCAAGGTTGTTGTTGCGGTGGGCGCGTGCGCCTGCTCGGGCGGCATCTTCGCCCGTGCCTACAACATCCAGGGAGGCGTGGACAAGGTGCTGCCCGTGGACGTGTACGTGCCCGGTTGCGCCGCCAGACCGGAGAGCATCATCGACGGCGTAGTGCAGGGCATCAGCGCCCTCGAAGAGAAGCGGAAGATCAGCGCCTGATGGATCGAGACGCGTTCCTCGCCCGGGTGGGCGAATACCACAAGGAAGGCCGGCGACTGGCCCTCATCAACGTGACGACCAGCGTCCCGAGCGCAGCGCCCGCCCACGGAGCCAAGCCCGGCGCCGAAGCTCCGGGCGCCGAGGCTGCGGCACCCGCCCCGGAGACCTTTGAGATCGTCTGGGCCTTCGAAAACGACAAGGACCACAGCCTCGAAACCATCCGGGAGACCGTGACCCCGGCCGACGCGGTCCCGAGCATCTCCGAGTTCTTCGGCGCCGCGTTCCTGTACGAAAACGAGATGCGCGAACTGTTCGGGCTGAATGTCGAAGGAATCAACCTCGACCTCCAGGGCCAGCTATACAAGACCGCGACCAAGGTCCCCTTCTCGCACGCGGCCGTGAAGGCGCGTCTCGAGGCCGTGAACGCGGCGGCAGCGGCCAAGGCGACGGCAGCGGCCGCCGGCGCAACAACGGAGCCGAAGGCATGAAGCGAACCACAATGCCGTTCGGGCCGCAGCACCCGGTCCTGCCGGAGCCACTCGTCCTGGACCTGATCCTTGAAGACGAGAGGGTCATCGACGCGATCCCAACGATCGGCTATATCCATCGCGGCCTCGAGATGATGGTCGAGCGCGTTGAGTACACCGAGATGGGCTTCGTGGCCGAGCGCATATGCGGCATCTGCAGCTTCATGCACGGCATG
>PMBG01000140.1:6905-14597 GCA_003153755.1 Chloroflexota bacterium
GAGATCCTCGACATCTTCGAGAAGACGACCGGCGGCCGGATCATCCATTCGGTGAACCGCATCGGAGGCGTGAAGCGCGACGTCTCCGACTCCGAGCTCGCCGCGATCGTCGTGAAGCTCGATGAACTCGGCACGGCCTTCGATGCCACGGCCAGGGTGTTCGCCAAGGATCCGTCGATCCGCCATCGCATGAGCGGCGTGGGCGTCCTTTCCGCGGACGATGCGCGAGCCGTGGACGCCGTCGGACCCATGGCCCGCGCCTCGGGCGTGGTCATGGACACGCGACTCTCCGGCACGTACGGCTACGATAGGCTCGACTTCGAGCCTGTGATCGAGACCGCCGGTGACTGCCTCGCCCGAGTCGTCGTCCGGATGCGCGAAGTCACGCAGTCGATCGGCCTGGTCCGCCAGGCCGTCGACAAGATGCCCAAGGGCGATGGCATGGCCCTCGAAACGAAGCCCCGGGGCAACCCGACCGGTGAGGTCTTCACGCGGCTCGAGCAGCCACGCGGCGAGGTCCTCTACTACGTCAAGGGCAACGGCACCAAGAATCTCGAGCGGTTCCGCGCCCGAACGCCAACCTTCGCCAACATCCCCGCCATGATCAAGCTCGTCAAGGGCTGCGAGCTGGCTGATGTCCCCAACATCATCCTGACTATCGACCCCTGCATCAGCTGCACGGAGCGCTGAGATGGCCAACCCATTCCGACTCCCCATGGTCCCAAGGGCGCTCCGCAACCTCGTGTCGCGCCCGGCCACGCGGCGCTACCCCAGTGAGATCCGCCCGCGCTTCGATGGCGCACGCGGCACGATCGAGTTCGACGTCGAGACGTGCAACTACTGCATGCTCTGCATGCGGCGCTGCCCCGCCGCGGCGATCACGGTCGTCCGGGAAGAGCGCATGTGGTCGATCGAGCAACTGACCTGCATCGCGTGCAACGTCTGCGTAGAGGTCTGCGCCAAGAAGAGCCTGACCATGTCGCGCGACTCCAAGCACGTGCACGTACGCTCGGAAGTGGGGCCGCAGGGTCAGCGCCCCGGTCATGAGGAATGGCACGGCGCCGATCCGGCGTTGACCGCCCCGGTGAAGCCCGCAGCCGAGGCGCCCACGTCCGCGAGCTAGTCGTCCTCCGGCTCGAGCGCGAAGCGTATGATCGACGCTCACCAGTGGACCGGCGCCCCAGTGGAGCGACCAGCCGGCCAAGCGGCCAACCGGAGGGAATCAAGCGTGCAGCTCTCTTTCGCGATCGACGGCGTTCCCAGCGAATACCACCGAGATGCCTTCCTTGGAACGGCGGGGATCCGCGTCGGCACTGTCGAGTATCCGTTGCAGTCGGGGCTCGACCCGCGCACGCACTTCGGGTTCAAATTGGAGCGGTCGTGGAGCGTCAAGGTCGGCGACCACGTCGTTCAGGTGGAGAAGCGGCGGCCGCTTCTCCTGGCCGGATTCCGCCCGAGCCACTACTCGGTGACGGTTGACGGTGTACTCGCGGCCGAGGGACAAGGCCGCTGAGCCGGCGAGCTCACATTCGAGACTGATCGCCCGAATCAAACTGCCGGCCCGATATCGGGCCGGCAGTCATATTGCGAGTACGTCGGCGCGAAGCTACTTGGTGACGATCAGCTTCCCGTCGGCCACGACTTCCGTGCCGACCGTGAGCTTGAGTTCATAAGTAGCGGGATCGGTGAAGACGTCCTTCAGATCGGTCGAGTCCAGCAGGCAGTCCGACGTCTTGGTTCTCGGAACGTCGAACTTGTCGCCCATGGAGACTCCGTCCTTGAGGCCCTCCTCCTGGACCTTCTGGGTGATGTCGAGCTGCTTGGTCCACATGTATACGGCGTAGACGGACGTTCCGACCGGCACCGTCGTGACCTGATGGTCGATCGTGCAGTTGGACATGCCGGCCGGATCGACGGTGGTGAAGAGAACCTGGCCGAGGTGGTCCGGGTTGACGACCTTCTGGTACACGAAGTACCCGCCGCCGAGCAGGCCGACCACAACGACCAGCCCCACGATGCGCAGCAGGATGTTCCTGCCGGCGTTGCCGACTGCGGCACCTACGCCCGACGAAGCCGGGGCCGCGACTCCCCATGCCGGCGGAGCTGCCGGAGGGGTTGCTCCCCATGCCGGCGGAGATGCCGGCGGCGGCGTTGCTCCCCACGCCGGCGGGGCGGGCGGAGGCGGTGGGGTGCCCCAACTCGGCGGAGGAGGCGTGGCTCCGGGGTTAGTTGGGCCGTTTGCGTTCGGGTCCATTCCATCCTCTCAGTGACGGGCGCCGTCGGAGCTTCACGATGCCATTTGCGCCGCGTTTGACAGGATAGCCCCACGGAACCAGGTTCATGAGCGCGAATGGACAACCGTTGAGAACGTCTCACTGTAGGCCGCTCGGGTGGATCCGCCGTCGATGGTCGCCCGGACTTGCCGATGCTCGTCGTGTAGTTCCCGAAGCCCAACGCACCTTCTGGGCCGGTCCAGTCGGTTGATCCCCAGTGCGGCAGGGGCCGCACAGGGCGTGGCCCGGAGCCGTAAGGGCTGTCACCACCGAGTCCGCGCGGGGGTTGAGTGGTACTATTCGGTCCTAATGGAAATGACGTAGTAGGGGGCATATCCATGGTTCAGTTGCCGCAAGAAGTGCTCGGCCCAGCGACACTCGAGATGATCAAGGTGGCGGGCGGGACAGGTCGGCAGGCACTCGGATACCTCGACCCCGGAACCGGCAGCCTGATCATTCAGGCGGGCATCGCGGCCGCGCTGTCCGTGCCCTTCATCCTTCGATCCAAGATCAAGGCTTTGGTCTCACGCGCCGCGCGCCTACGGGATGGTGCCAAAGAGAAAAGGGAGCCGATCAAGAACGCGCTCGGCTAACCTGCCATGGCGGATCCCGCGTCGTTTCGCGACCCCAGCGGTTTCGTCTTCAGCCGTGACGGGGTGGTATTTCGGCAAATCAACCACACCTTTGCCGACAACTGGGCCCGCTTCCTTTCATCCGGCCTGTGCAATGAGTTGACGCAAGCGGGGGTTCTGATCCCCCACGAGGTTGCGTCCGTCGCCCCTCTGGACGGTCGAGGGGCCACCGTAATCAAACCGCTGCAACTCGACTTCATCTCGTACCCGTACGAATGGTCGTTCTCGCAGCTGAAGGACGCAGCTCTCACCACGCTGGAGATTCAGGAACGGGCTCTCAAGTCCGGCATGAGCCTGAAGGACGCCAGCGCATACAACATCCAGCTGGTCGACGGCCGGCCAATGCTGATCGACAGCCTGTCTTTCGAAGCCGCCGTTCCGGGCGAGCCGTGGGTGGCATATCGCCAGTTCTGCCAGCACTTCCTGGCGCCTTTGGCGTTGATGGCCTATCGAGATGTCCGGCTGGGCCAGCTGCTGCAGACATCCATCGACGGGATCCCCCTGGATCTAGCGACCTCGCTCATGCCCGGCCGAACCCGCCTCCGACCCGGACTCGCCGCGCACCTGCACCTTCATGCCAGGGCGCAGAATCGTCCCGATCCCCGCCCGGACCGGCGATCTCGAGGCGCCCACGTCTCCGATCTCGGCCGGAGGGCACTCCTGGACAGTCTGCGACGTGCCGTCGAGGGTCTCAGGTGGAGCCCGGACTCGACATACTGGTCAGGCTATTCGCCACTTACCAGCTACAGTTCGGCCGCGGCCGACTCGAAGGCGACGATAGTGGCCCAAATGCTGGCCCATTCGCCCGCCGGCCGGGTTTGGGATATCGGCGCCAACGACGGTTCCTACAGTTCGATCGCCGCGGAGGCGGGTCGCCGAGTAATCGCGCTCGACGCGGACGCCGGAGCTGTCGAACGGCTGTACTTGGGCGTGCGGAGCGGAGCACTCAACGACATCTTGCCGGTGATAGCGGATATGACCAACCCAAGCCCGGCAAGTGGTTGGGCCTTGAGGGAGCGCCGCTCGCTCGTGGACCGCGGCCCCGCCCCCGTCGCGATGGCCCTGGCGTTGATCCACCACCTGGCCATTTCCAACAACGTCCCGCTCCCCAACATCAGCCAATTCTTCGCCGGGATAGCCTCCGACATCATCATCGAGTTCGTACCGAAGGAAGATCCGCAGACCCAGACGCTTCTCGCTTCCCGCGAGGACATCTTCCCGGACTACACGCTCGATGGCTTCCGAAGCGCCTTCTCCATCGACTACGAAGTTGTGGAAGAAGTGCCCGTTACCGATTCCCACCGGACGCTCTTCCGAATGCACAGGCGGGAGAGGTGAGCGAGGCTCCAGCCGCGAACGCGGCTCCCGAGCTCTTGATTTCGGCGCCCGCGGGGACGCTGAGGAAACTTCGGGATTCGGCGCCGAGCCTTCTACACCCGTATGCGATCCCCATCACCTACATCCTGGCCGTGACATTCGCGATGGGCGTCAGCCCATATGCCGTGCTGCGGTCGATCGCGATAGCTCTGGTTGGTGTCACCATCCTGATCGCCGTCTTCACGGTCATCCTCAGGGATGTTCACCGCGCCGCAATCGCGGTCCTTCTTGTCTACCTGCTGAGTATTTCCGTCGCGACAACCGCCCTCTTCATTCTCGCCGTGCCCACCGTCGTGCTGGTTGTCACTCTCGATCGGCTGCCGCGCCGGCGAATCACCTGGGCTCGCATCAACGGAACGATCTCAACGATCGTCTCCATCCTGCTGGGCATGATCCTGATTCAGAGCTGCGTCGCGGGCCAGATGGGCCGGGCCATCTCGGACCTTAGCCAGGGTGGCGGGGTGGCGACACAGGACGCCACGGCCACTCTGGATCCCTCGAAGCCGGACATCTACGTGATCGTCCTCGACGCATACGCCCGTCCGGACACGCTCCTGACATCCTTCGGGCTGGACGACGGCTCCTTCCTGAGCGAACTCAGAGGCCGCGGCTTTGACGTGGCGGCCAACAGCCACTCGAACTACCCGGTGACCGCCGAGACGCTCGTAACGATGCTCAACATGGACTACCTGGACAAGATCGATCAGGTCAAGGGCATCCACACAGACGATCCGTCGTCGGACGGCAGCTATCGACAGGCAATCAATGACAACGCGGTCTTTCGCACGTTCAGGGGCTACGGATACGAGATCGTCTCGACAGGATCCGGCTGGGAGCAATTAGCCATCCGGCAGTCGGACGTCTATCTGGACAGCGGCCAACTCAACACTGCCGAGTCGTCGATGCTTCAGGAGACGGGTCTCATTTCGATGGTCAACCTGCTTGCGCCGGATTGGGCAGCAGACCAGGCCAGGGGCAGAATGGATGGCGCCTTCTCGGAGATCCAGCAGGTTGCCGAAACAGCCTCGAGCAAACCCAGACTCGTGATCTCGCACGTCCTGGCACCCCACGCCCCATTCGTATACGGACCCAACGGAGAGCACCTCAAGGTGGCTTCCTCCAACATCTTCCAATTCGATTGGCTCAATGGCGGCCATGACCAGCAAACCAGAGACGCCTACGCCGGCCAGGTCGCGTACGTGAATTCGAAGGTGCTTCCCGTTGTCGATGCGATCATCAGATCATCCCGGCGGCCCAGCGTGGTGATCCTGATGTCGGACCACGGCTCACGGCTCAACACTGCCGAGGGCACGACGATGATGTCGCCGGAGGCGGACGACAATTTCTTCGCCGCCCTTACGCCCGGCCATCCCGGGCTCTTCGGCGACAGTCCCACGCCGGTCAATCACTTTCGCCGGCTACTGAACACTTATTTGGGAACGAGTCTGCCGATCCTCGCCGATCGCAGCTACCTGGCTCCGTGGGGCAAACCGCTGGAGCTGACGCCTCTTCCCGAGGCCCCGGCGCCGTAGCCTGTGGGCGCATAATCCCCACCTGACCGAATGGGTGGCGATGTGACCTTTGGCCCTGCGGTATGTGCCTCCCCGGGCGTGGCTCAAACACGGCCGAGGGTCACAATGCCTAGTAAAGTATTAGCAGCGCGCGCAACGTTTACGTGGACACTCAGCGGAGAGAAATGCACCTCATCGTCGCCAAGGCGCAGTTGTCGCCCAATGTCACCCGCCTCGTCGTTGAAGCCGCCCGAATCGCCGAGATCCGCCGGCCCGGCCAGTTCGTCATCGTCCGCCGTGGCCCGGGAGCCGAGCGCATCCCGCTTACGATCGCGGACGTGGACAGGCAGGCCGGCACGATCTCGCTCGTAATCCAGTCCATCGGCAAGAGCACGCATGAGCTGACCGCCCTCAACGTCGGCGATGCGATCACGGACATCGCGGGTCCTCTGGGCACTCCAACCCACCTTCCGGCCTCGGGTCACGCGGTCTGCGTCGGTGGCGGCGTTGGAACTGCGGTGGTCTACCCCATCGCCCAGGCACTCGCGAAGGCCGGCGTCAAGGTGACGAGCATCATCGGCGGGCGGTCCAAGGAGTGGGTCATCTACGAGGACGAACTGCGCGCCGCCGGCGACGTGATCGTATGCACGGACGACGGGAGCTACGGGCGCGCCGGCTTCGTCACCGAGGCGCTCAAGGAGATGTGCGAGGCCGGCGGGATCGACGAGGTCTTTGCGATCGGCCCGGTGCCCATGATGCGGGCCTGCTCCGAGCTGACGCGACCCTACGCGATCAAGACGACCGTCTCGCTCAACTCCATCATGATCGACGGAACCGGGATGTGCGGCGGCTGCCGCGTCTCGATCGAGGGCAAGAGCCAGTACGCCTGCGTCGACGGCCCCGAGTTCGACGGCCACCTGGTGGACTTCCGTCAGCTCGCCGACCGCCTGAACACATACAGAGAATTCGAACAGGCCGCGCTCGAGCGTTGGACTACGAGCCACTCCGATGAGACCGGAATGGCTTTGGCCGACGCCGGGAAGCCGGCTTCGGCAAGTCCGGAGGCGCACTGATGTCCGAGAGCCACATGGACGAGATCGCCGACACGATGGCCGGCCGGGCCTCGGCCGGCCGCGAGCCCTTGCCGAAGAAGGAGCGGATGAAGATCGTCCGCGGCCACATGCTGGAGCAGGACGCCCTCGCTCGCGCCCGCAACTTCGCCGAGGTGAACCTGGGCTACTCGGAGCAGCTGACCCTTCTCGAGGCCGATCGTTGCCTGCAGTGCCCCAAGCCGTACTGCATGGACGGCTGCCCGGTTTCGGTCAACATTCCCAACTTCATCAGACTGCTCGGCGAGGGGAACATCAAGGAGGCCGCGGATTCGCTTCTGGGCGACAACGCGCTTCCGTGCGTGACCGGACGCGTGTGTCCTCAGGAGACGCAGTGCGAGCAGGTCTGCCTCCGAGGCAAGACCGGCACGCCCGTAGCCATCGGCTATCTGGAGCGCTTCGTCGCCGACTGGGCGATCAACAACCGCGACGCATTCGAAGCGTCGAAGCCCGCTTCCTCCGGCAAGTCGGTGGCGATCGTGGGCTCGGGGCCGGCCGGTCTTACCGCGGCCGGCGAACTCAACAAGCGAGGCCACAAGGTCACGATCTTCGAGGCATTCCACGCCGCGGGGGGCGTCCTGATCTACGGCATCCCAGAGTTCCGCCTCCCCAAGGACATCGTTCAGAAGGAAGTAGATCGTCTGGTCGCCGACGGCGTTGAAATCCAGCCGAACTCGATAATCGGCAAGACGTACACCCTGCCCGAGCTGCGCGAGAAGTTCGACGCGGTGTTCGTCGCCGTGGGCGCCGGCCTGCCGGTATTCATGAACGTGCCCGGCGAGAATCTCAA
>PMBG01000046.1 GCA_003153755.1 Chloroflexota bacterium
AGCGCATATGTGCTCGAAAGCCTCTGGCCGTCCGTGGCGCCCATCGCCGCCAGCCGTTCGCGCTTGACGCACTCGGCGCACAAATACCTCTTGGTCCCCGCCTCCAGGTCGACCGTGTGCCGATCCGAGAAGAAGTAGCTGCCGACGGCAGTCTCCTCTCCGCACCTGAGGCAGGGCTCCAGAGGCGTGACACTCTCTTCCCGATTCACAGGCACCTCCCCGCAATCCTGGCCACCCGGCTACACGGCAGCGAGGGCCGCAACCGGGCCAGAACATGATAGTCCGGTCACGCCCGGGGCACGGCTCGGTCGAGGTGCGACATGAACTCGTCGCGCGTCTCCTTGCTCGTTCTGAACGTGCCGAGAACGCTGCTCGTGACCATCGTCGCGCCNNTTCTGGACGCCGCGCATGGCCAGGCACAGGTGCTCGGCCTCCACCACGACGCCCACGCCGTACGGGTTCAGCCGGGATTGCAGGAAATCGGCGATCTGCTGGGTCATGCGTTCCTGGACCTGCAGGCGGCGTCCGTACATCTCCACAACCCGTGGGATCTTGGACAGCCCGATCACCCGGCCGCGCGGCAGATACCCAACGGCCGCGGTCCCGAAGAACGGCAGCATGTGGTGTTCACACAGCGAGTAGAACGGGATCCCCTTNNTTGATCACGACCATCTCGCTGTAGCCAACGTCGAAGACGGCGCCGTTGATCAGCTTGTCCGGGTCCACGTGATAGCCGCACGTGAGCTCGAGCCACATCCGGTGCATACGTTCCGGCGTGCGTTCGAGACCCTCCCGTTCCGGGTCTTCGCCGATCTCGGTAAGGATTGCCCGTACCGCCGGTTCGATGCCCAGGTTGTCGCAGGGCGACTTCGGGCGGGATAACGCCGCCTCCGCGGCAATCGCCCCATCGAACCCGTCGCCGCTCTCGATCTCGTCGACGATATGGCGCACATGGGCATCGAGGTCGACACGGTCGGTCTGTGGCGGCTGGTCGGCTGGCATCGGGTGTGCTCCTTTGAGCCCAATCGTACGCCGTGAGGGCGGGTCGGTCTCGCGTAGCATAGGTAGATGGCCAAGAGACGCAGAGGCAGTACGCGGCGCAGAACCGGAGTCCCGGGGACGAGCGGGTTCGAGGAGCTCGTGGGCAGGGCGCTCGACTCGATCCCAGAGCCGTTCGCGCGGGCGCTGGACGAAGTGGCGATCGTCATCGACGACGAGCCGTCCCGGCAGCAGCTGAGCGACTCGGGACTTGGTCCCGACGACGGCCTCTACGGTTTGTACGAGGGCGTTCCCCGGACGGAATATGCCGCCGACTGGGCTGCCCTGCCCAACAAGATCACGCTCTTCGCGAGCTACCTCATCGAAGACTTCCCGGACGCGGCCGACCTGGAGCGCGAAGTGCGCATCACAGTGATCCACGAACTGGCGCATCACCTGGGCATGTCGGAGCGGCGCCTGCACGAACTCGGGTACGAGTAGGACGCGAGGCAACCTGGGCCGGCAACCGGGGAGGCCGGCGCGGGGCCGGTCCCCTACCCGACGGCCGGCGGTACCTCCAACTCCGCGGCGCCGGCGAGCAGCTCGCCCAGACGGCCCGTCTCCACGTTGCCGCCGCTGAAGACCACGCAGACTCGCTCTCCGTCGCGGATCGGGATATGGCCGAACAGCACCGCGGCCAGTGCGGCCGCGCCCGCGGGCTCCACGAGCTGCTTCATACGCTCGAGCGCGAAACGCACGCCGGCGAGGATCTCGGCGTCGGTGAGCAGGGTGATGCCGTCCAGATAGCGCGCGGCCAGTGCAGCCGTCCACTCACCCGAACGCGGCGAGTTCAGCCCGTCGGCAATGGATACCGGCTGGATCTGGACGGACTCGCCACGCTCCAGCGCCAGGGTCATGACGTTCGACGTCACCGGTTCAACGCCGTAGACCCGCACTCCCGGTTTGGTCTCCTTGATCGCCGTCGCGGAACCGGTACAGAGCGCGCCCCCGCCGATCCCGGCAACGACGACGTCTACGTCGGGCAGGTCGTCCAGGATCTCGAGACCCACCGTGCCCTGGCCGGCGATCACGTGCGGATCATCGAACGGCGGCACGAACACGAGGCCCCGCTCGGCCTGCACCTCGTCCATTCGCGACCACGTCTCTCCCACATGCTCGCCGAACAGGATCACCTCGGCGCCGTATCCCCGGCACGCGTCCACCTTGGATCGCACCGCTCCGGCCGGCATCATCACCACGGCGTGGACGCCCGCGTCGTGGGCTGCCAGGGCCACGCCCTGCGCGTGATTGCCCGCCGACAGGGTGATCACCCCGGCCTTGCGCTCCGTCTCGGTCAGCGTCGCGATCTTGTTCGTGGCGCCGCGGATCTTGAACGCTCCGGTCTTCTGGAGGTTCTCGGCCTTGGCGTAGACACGGCCGTCGCCGACTCGAATGCCGCGAGCCGCGAGCACTCGGGCCGCGGTCGACGAGCCGAGTATCGGCGTCGTGCCTATTCGTCCGGCAAGGACGCGGCGAGCATCATGGAAGCTGGCAAGAGCGACGGTTCGTTCGGTCATGCACGAAGTATGCCGCTCGGAGCCGCATTGGTAGTCATGCGTGGTGGAATTCGATGCAACCTCAGGGCCGTCCCCGGCATCGAATAGGGTGAAGGCAACAGGGATCCGCAGGAGGGACATGGAGCGCACGCTCGTCGACCAGGCCCGAACCGGCGACCGCGCCGCCTTCGATTCCGTTGTCCGCAGCCGGATCGACACCGTGTACAGAACATCACTGGCAATCCTCGGAAACCCTTCCGACGCCGCCGATGCCACCCAGGAGACATTCGTGTCGGCGTGGTGCCACCGAAACGACCTCCGCGACCCCGCCAATTTCGACGCCTGGCTCGGACGGATCACCGTGAACGCTTGCCGCTCCATGCTTCGAAAGCGCAGCCGGAAGGCCGTCCGGGAGATCCCGCTCATCGATCCCGTAAGCGAGCGCGAGCCGGCTTCCACCGAGCAGCCGCTCGACGTCAGGACGGCCGCCGCCGACGCCTTCGACCGGGCCTTCGGGCGGCTGTCAATAGATGACCGGGCGATCCTCGTGCTCCATCACCTCCAGGAACGCCCCGTTGCCGAGATAGCGGCGACATTCGGGGCGCCGGTCGGAACGATCAAGGCCCGGCTCTTCCGGGCCAGAGCGGCGCTCGAATCGGCGCTCGCGAAGGAGTCGCGATGAACGAGCAGCGTCTGCCAATCGACATCGAACTCAGCGGTCAACTCGCGCGGCGGGCGTCGGGAAAGATGCCGGACGGGCTCGTCGCGGATGTGATGCAGGCAGTCGACGCGGCCCAGGAGCGGCCCAACGCGTGGCACCTGCCACGGATCGGCACACGGTCGCCGCAGTTCGCGCTCAGCGCCGTGAGCGGGATCTTCGCGTCCATTCTCATCGCCGTGCTCGTGATCGCGCCGTTCATGCAGTGGCAGGCCGCGGGTTCCGCGTATCCCGCGGAGCGGGCACTCTCCACGGCGGAGCTCGCGAACCTGATGTCCGGCACGGCTCTCGCCACAAATACCGCGATCGTGGCCAGCGCCACGATCGACGCCGACCCAAACGCCTGCCCCATGGACCGCTACCGGACCCTGGGCGTCGTGGAGGCCATGGGCTCGCAGGTGTGCGTGATGGAAGCGGGAACGTACACAGGCCTGACCGGATCCAAATCTTCGGGCGTCTGGGCGTTCCGCTACCTCGCCCCCGGGATCCTCGGCCTGCTCGGTCAGGTCAGCCCGGCGTCCGGCGCCCAACTCGCCTACGGCGCCACGGATCAGTGGCCTCTTGCCGGGAAGGTGTTCCTCGTAGACGGCTGGCTCGGCTCCGACGGCCTCTGTGAGATCGGGAAGTGGGTCGACCCCGAGCCCGGCGATGTCCTCAATCCCACCGGCCCGGAGCCGTGCGCGCAGAGCTGGATCTCCGACAAGTCGTCGCCGAACGCGTTCAAGAACGCGGCGATCTACCACTCTCCGCCGGTCGCGACTCCCTCGGCGGTTTCCGGCAGCGCCGCTTCCACGGGCGGCGACACTGTCGCTCAGGTTGAGGACCTGTACTGGGTGGGCGCCGGCGGCACGAGGTACTACGACGACGTGCCGGGCAAGTACAACCCACCCGTCCACGGCACGTGGGCCGTAAAGAGCTCCGTGGGGCCGTGTCCCAACGATCCGCCGACGAGCTCGCGCGGGTGCGGGTTCTGGCTTGTGCTGGCCCGCGTGACGGATCTGCTGACAGAACCGGCGCCGACCGCATTCGTGCCCACACCCTCGCCCACTGTCGCCATCTCCGGAATGCGCGACTCGGCCGCGACTCCGCTCACAACCACAGAGCTCGGGCTCGCCCTGAAGGCCGGCATTCCGAACGACAACATCGTCATCGCCACGACGACGATCGCCGACAGCACGAGCTGCACCACGAACGGCACGAACATCGCCATCGGCGCGATCCCCGGCCTGGTCCCCGAGGTGTGCGTTCTGGCCGTCAACGACGCCGATCCTGCGCATTCTCCGGCCGACCGGACGGGCACCTTCGCGTTCAAGGTCCTGGCGCCGCGCCTGCTGGGCTATGTGGCGACGGTCGATCGCAAGCCGCAGGGCGGCGCCTACACGCCCGACGACGCGTGGCCGGCCGGCAAGTCGATCGCCGTCTCGGGCTGGATAACGCCGAACCCCGGCAACGATCCCCTCTACGCGAAGTGCGAAGGGTTGATGGGCGAGGCGGCGGGTTCGCTCGATCCGCGCGCCTCGTACTGTTCGGCCGCGGAGCTGGCGTCGAGCGCGACGTCGTCCGGCGTGTTCGTCGCCCAGGCGCTGACCGTGGACGAGGTCCACGCGATTCAGGACGCCGGCAAGCCCGGGGCACCCAGACCTGCCCAGATCTACCCGGCGCCGGGTTCGTGGCTCTTGCAGCCGTTCAAGCCCGACGGGTCCGGCCCCAAGCCGATGCCCTCGGCAACCGGCCTCGCCGCCTGCTGCACGTGGCAGATCTCCGGCAAGATCGAACCGGTTGCACTCGCGGGCGATGCTCCGACGCCTCCGGCGGAGTCTCCGAGCCCGGTGCCAACGCCGGGGGCGACGCCCACACCGCTGTCGCTCACCGGGCAGCCGATCCAGCGGGCTATGACGACCGCGGAGTTCGCCGCGGTCATGGCCGGTCCCGCGCCGGCGATCGGAACCACGTTCGTGGCAACGGTCACGGTCGGCCCGGGAGGATGCGGACCCGGCGTCAGCTTCGGCGCCATCTACGGTCTGATCGAGGGGATGGGTTCGAGTGTCTGCCTGGCGACCGGCGGCGCGCTCGGGCCGGACGCTCCAATTTCGAGGGTCACCGGGACATTCGCAATGCGCTACATGAGCGCAGGAATGCTGATCAACCTGGGCCGCGTCGAGCCGGTCTCATCTTGCGGACTCGTCTTCAGCCCCTCCGACAAATGGCCCGCGGACATCTTCAACAGCCACACGTTCCTGGTCGGAGGTTATCTCGGGCAGGAGCCGGCGGGCTGGGTAATCACCGCCGCGTCGAGTGGCTCGTCCGCCTTCATGAGCGTTGTACTGGACACCGATGCGGGGTTCACCTCGATCGACCAGTCTCGGTACGGCGTCTTCGTCGTGACGAGCGAGCCGACTCCCACTCCGGGCTCGAGCACCGAACCCCCGGGCGACGGCGTGGCATTCCATGTCCGGGCGTGGGTCGCGGGCACTACCGGACCTTCCGCGGTCCCAAGCACCCCTGCCAGCGTGTGCGGTCCCGCACCGACGATCCCGAGGTAGCCGGCGGCGCCCACTGCAACCCCGGCAGGCGGTAGTATTCGGCCGGATATGTTCGCCACCGAGGTCGCTCCTCGGGCAACTGCAGGAGTGGGTCGAATGCCGGGCTTCACGCCGTTCACNNCACGAGCAACTACCAGGATCTCTCGAACAACCAGGGATACCAGTTCGAGTTCCGTTGCGATATCTGCCAGAGCGGCTACCGCAGCGGCTTCATCCGCAGCGCGCTGGGCACGGGCGCGACGCTGCTCGGTGGCGCCAGCAGCATCCTGGGCGGACGCTTCTGGGGAGCCCAGAACGCGGCCAACGCGGCCAACGAGGTCGTGGACAAGGACGCCCGGGACAAGGCCCTGCAGAAGGCCTCCAACGAGATCATGCCCCTGTTCCACCGCTGCGTGCGCTGCAACAACTGGGTGGACGAGACCTGCTTCAACGCCGCGCGCGGCCTGTGCGTCAACTGCGCCCCGAACCTCGCGGCCGAGATGGAGGCCGAGCGTTCGTCGGTCGAACTCTCGCAGATGCGCGAGACGATGGCCACCCAGAAGGTCTTCTCCGGCGACGTGGGCGCTCGCGCCACCGAATGCCCCAACTGCAACAAGCCGGTGGGCAGCGAGAAGTTCTGCGGCAACTGCGGCCAGGCCCTGGGCGTGGCCAAGTGCCCCCAATGCGGCAACGAGGTCGCCCCGGGCACGCGCTTCTGCGGCAACTGCGGCAACAAGATCGGGTAGCGCCGCGGCCGGGCGGCCGCACACCAGACACAGAAGGAGACGGCGTCCGTTGGGGCGCCGTCTCTCTATTTGTGCGCTTCCATGCGGCGGTCAGCCGACGGCCATCGTCCCGCAGATCGTGCAGAACCTGGAACCCGCCGGCAGTGGCGCGCCGCAGCCGCTGCACGGACCGGCCGACTTGATCGCCTGGGCGGGCGCCGTCGGATCCTGGTAGAGGGGCGGCCTTGGCGGCAGCGGATCGTCGAGCTTGGCCACGGCCGGGTCGATCGTGGGCTCGCCTTTCACGGTTGCGGCGGCAGGTGCCGCGGCTGCGCCGGCGGCCGGAGCCGTAGCGGCGCCCGGCGCAGGGGGCGGCGGCGCAATGAGCGAGGCGCCGCAGGACGGGCACGTCGTCCAATCCGGATCCTCGACGACCTTCCGGCACGCCAGGCAGCGTTTCGGAGCGAACGGGTCCGACTGGCTGCAGTACGGGCAGGCCCTCACGGCCTTGTCGATGAACTTGCCGCAGTACGGGCACGGGTGCTTGAAGGTCGGCATCTACGTACTCCTGCTAGCCAATTGTGCCCGAAGGCTTTGACGTCTCGGCCGGCGCGTCGTCCCCGGCGGTGAGGTCGCCGCCGTCCTCGTCTTCGCCGCCGCCTGCAGCCGCCGCGATCTGCGACTCCTGGGCGCCCCGACCGGGCCACTCGGCAGCCTCATCCTTAGCCGTGGCGTGCCAGCGGATCAGATCGGCCACGGCAGCGGACCAGCTCGCCGGATCGCGGTGCACGATCCTCGCCACGAACCGGCCGCGGGCCCACGTCAGCGTTGGCAGGACCGCGAGCGCCAGCCGGTAGCGGAGGTACTTGGGCAGCCGAAGCTGTTCGGCCGGAAGGGCCATCGGTTCTCGAAGGAAGCGGCAGTCCACGAGCGCCTCGCTGATGTCGCGAACGGCCTGTTCGGCTGCGATCCCGAGCTTCTCGGGCGGCTCGCCCCTGTATTGCGCCCGCGGCATAACGCGGAAGAGATAGGTGGCATGGGCGCCGGCGGTGACGAGCTCCATCGCGACCATGTTTCCGGGCAGCGCGACGAGGAACCAGATCTTGGACTCCTTGCCTCCCGGATCCACCGGTGACATGGCGATCCAACGTGGCGCGGCCGCCCCCGCCGTCTCGCACAGCGCCCGGTAGCTGTCGGCGAAGGTGGGCTCCGAAAGGACCGCCTCCTCGACCACCGGCCATCCGGTTGCACCGAACGCCTCCGGCCGCGTTGGGCGGCCGTCTACGAGCAGCTCGGAGGCCTTCTGCCGCACACCGAACGGCGCGTCGGGCATCAACTCCTCCACGAAGCCGGAAGCATCGTCGAAGGCGCCGTCGCGCAGCTTCTTCAACGCGTCGTGCAGCCGGGTCGATGCCTGCCCCACTCCGCGCAGAGTCAGCGTGCCGGGTTCGCCGTCGATCGTGACTTCACCCGGCCTGGTTGAAACCGAGGTCATCGACGCGCGGCGGTAGTGGATCCAGGTAGCGGTCTCGTCCACCGGGCATACGACGAATCCCCACGGATGGATCACGAAGTGGCCCACGCCCGAAGTCGGGGCCGCCGGTCCATCGGGTCCGGGTCCAAGTGGGCTCGCCGTGGGAGTCCAGGCAAACTCGAAGAGTTCGGCCGGATCGTCGGGCACCTTGACGAGGCCATCGGTAAGACGCTGCTTCAGACGGAGCTCGCGCAGCAAGCGCACCATGGGCCCGAGCTTGTCGGCGAACTTCTCGAGGATGAACCGGATCGCGTCGGGGCCTTCGCCGAGAACCAGCAGCACGGTCGATTGCTGGATCGCGATGAGGCTTATGTCGCGGAAGCCGGCACGTACGGGCCGTCCGTTGCCGATCTGCAGCGTCAGTCCGGCCGCGTCGATCACCACCGTGGCCGGCTCGGAGACCGCCTTGGGCGCCGCAACATGTCCCATGCCAGTTAGCTCGATCAGTTCGGTCTTCTCGACGCCGCCATCCTTGCGAGTGGCGTCGCGACCCGTCATGGAACGGACATCGCGCCCGTCACGGCCGCCGATGCGCATCCCCCGAGGATCGCGCGCGTCCTGGCCGGGCATCCCGCCGAGACCGAGCATTCCCGCGAGTCCCTGGAGCTGCCCCGGCCCAAGGCCCCCCGCCATTCCCGCCCGCCGTGGATCTCGAGCGTCACCGCCCAGACCCGGACCACCGGGACCCCCGAAACCGCCGCCGAAATCGCCGCCGTCATCCATGGCGCCATCGTAGCCACAACCGGGTGTTTCGGCCGGCCGAAACCGCCGGGTGTGCGCGCCCGTGATGGTCGCCACGACTCACTCTCTAGTTGCGTCCTTGCGCAAGCTGTTGTAGACTCACAACATGCTCGTTACCGAAGACCAGGAAGCATCCCGCCAGAGGTCCGCGTCTGTGGCCAGGGCGCTGGCAGATCCGAAGCGGCTCTGCGTGCTCCACTCGCTGGCAGACGGTGAGCTTTCTGTGCGTGACCTTTCCGACAAGGTCGGGTGCCACGTGCCGAACATGAGCCAGCATCTGGCCGTTCTGCGAAACTCAGGACTCGTCCTGACGAGACGCGACGGCAACACAATCTACTACCGCCTTGCGGACGAGAAGGTCCTCGAGGCGTGTCGCCTGCTCCAGTCAATCGCCGGCTGAGCGCGTTTGCGCGAAGCGGACCAAGCCGTTCTCGGAGAAAGGACCATCCACCAAGATGGCCGATGTAAAAGCAGTTACGGACGAGACATTCGAAGATGTCGTCCTGAAGTCGGAACGGCCGATCATCGTTGATTTCTGGGCCGCCTGGTGCGGACCGTGCCGCATGGTGGCGCCGGAACTCGAGAAGATCGCCAAGAAGTACGCCGGCGCGGTCGACGTGGTCAAGATGGACGTTGACGCCAATCCGATCGTCTCTCAGGCGCTCCGGATCACGAGCCTTCCCACCATCGCTTTCTTCCGCCCGGGCGAGCAGCCCATGGCGGTTGTTGGGGCGGTTCCGGCGGATCAAGTAGAAGCAAGATTTAGTCTGGCGCAGTACGCTAAGATCGACGCCTGACAACTCAGGCAAACAATCTGCATACCAAGCGGAGCTACCCCCTCAGCTCCGTTCCTACGACCCCGGCCTACCCCCTCAGGCCGGGGTCGTGTTTTACCCAGAATTTCGCCAGCGTTCGCGACTCAATCGGTAGAGGACGTGGAGTCGTAGCGGGTGGCCGGCCGGCAGATTGGGGTAATCGAAGTCGTCGGCCGGATCTCGGTGCATGCCGATACGCTCCATGACACGTATCGACGGAGCGTTCGCCGGCGGCGTGAACGAGACGATCTCGGCGAGTCCGGCCTCCTCGAACCCGAAGCGAAGCGATTCGCGGGCCGCCTCGGTGGCATACCCATGCCCCCACGCCTCGGCGGCGTAGCGCCATCCGACTTCCACGCACGGCGTGAACGGCGCTTCGAAGGTTTGATGGGCAAGGCCGGTCATACCCAGGAAAGCACCGTCGGCGCGGCGCTCCACGGCCCACAGACCGTAGCCGCGCTCCCCGAAGCGGGTCTCTATGCGATCTACAAAGGCGTCGCTCTCCTCGCGGGCCAGCGGCCGGAGGAAGTGACGCATGACTTGCGGATCGGCGTTCATGCGCGCGAAGGGCTCGCGGTCGGCGTCGCGCCAGCGGCGCAGGATCAGCCTCTCCGTGGTCAGCGTGGGTCCGGCGTCGGTCACCTGCCGGCGGACGCAAGGATGGCGCGCAAGTCCGGCAGGTGCTCCTCGTAGTGCTCGCTGGTATTGCCCAGCAGAGATCGCAAGTGCGCGCTGTCCTTGAGCCATCGCGTTTCGGGAACCACCGTCAGGTAGCCACGCAACTCGCCCGGCAGTGTCGAGAACCGCTGCCGAATCTCCTCCATCGGGAGCGCCGCCCATTCGGCCTGGTAGCGCGCGTTCAGTGCGTCGCCTTCCGCGTCCCAGTTCACGCCCATGGCCGTGATCTTGTCGAACGTGGGGCTCGCCGGGCCCACGGCCAGTTCGCGAGCAATCGTGAGCCACCAGTCCACCCAGACGCAGAGGTGGCCCATCAAATCGCGGCCGCTCCAGCCGTGAGCATCCTTCACCGGCCGCTCCAGCTCTTCGTCCGTCAGTTGTAGCAGTGCCTCGAACGGACGCCAGGCGTCGCGCTCTTCTTCGAGAAAGCTCAATCCGTCGGCATACATAGACAGATCGTACCCCCATGCCGGTCGCGCGATGCCATCGAACCGGTTCGGTCGCCCGGTAGCACCGGCTCCCACGCTCCACGGGACGGGTCGGTGCCAGCACGCGCCACACTTCCTGGTTGCCGTCCATGACCACCATAGCCATTGAAGCGCACGCCCGTCCGGGTAGGGTTGCATCAGCCGCCGACATCGAGCACGAAGGCACCCTGGGCGTCGGACACGGGCCGGATCAACACCGACTTCCGCACTTGAGACGAATGGGCGTTCGTACGAGGGAGCCGACGGACCCGACCACGACCCGAGCAACCAAGATCGATCGGCCTGCATGAGCCTTCGGTCGGCGGCAGGTCTCATTCCCATTGGGGGACAGAGCGACTCGTCCGATCACCGGGCGAGTCGTTCTGTTGTGCTAGCTGCGCGGGACTGCCGTGTCCAGGCGCGGGCGGCGGATGGGGCCCGAAGTCAGCAGGTGGCGCAGGACAACCCGTGCCGCGAGCGACGTCTCGGGGTCCGTGGAGATCGTGCGAACGATCCAGTCGATGTACGAAGGCTCCACCGCGGCCACTTCGCCGAGCGTCAATCCCGCGAACTTCCCGAACTTGAGGCTGACCTCCATCGCGTTGGCGAGCGACGGAAGGTCCTTGTCCAGTCCCGGGCCGCGCCGCCGATGCATGGGCCCTGTGGGCGTCGATGCGCGCGGCGGCTCGTGGTCCTCGGCCGATCTGGGGCGCGGCGGCAGCCCGGGAAGCGCGCTCCGGCCAAGCGGCCCCAGGGTTGTGTTCCGCGGCCGAAGCAGCGCGCTGGTATCGATTCGAGCCGTAACCGGACGCGATGGCCGCGAACGCGGCGGCCACTCGCCGTTGCCGTTGACGGGGCCGTAGCCGCTGGCGGAGTCGTAGAAGCCGTCCGCCGAGCTCGTGTTCGCGCCGGGGTATCCGCCGGTGGCCGCATAGGGCTCGCCCGGACGCCCGTCCCGATGGCGGTTGGGCACGTCGCCGTGTGCCGCCTGCGCCCGTGCCGCGGCATCTCGATGCGCCCGCCGCCTCACGGGATCGCGCAGCTCCTGGTAGGCGGCGTTTATCTCGGCCATCGTCTTGGTGGCGCTCTTCTGGACGCCGGGCTGGCCGACGCTCACGTCCGGGTGATTCTCTCGGGCGAGCTTTCGCCAGGCCGCCTTGATGGCGTCGGAACTCGCGTCGAGGGGCACACCGAGCACGGCGTAAGGATTGCGTGGCATCTCCCCAGTCTACCGGGGAAGCGGGCGGAGGCGCGAGTCCGGCCCGGCCTGCTATCCCGACTCCCACCACGCTTGACAGCCCGGCGCCGTTGACGTTCCCTGCATACATGAGCAAGAAGAAGGGTTCCGGAATCAGGCGTCTGTTCTGGTTCGGCGCGGCCGGGGCGGGAATCGCGAGCTTCGCGGCCGCCTATCGGTTCGCGCTCGAGTACCGAGAGAAGGTGGGCTTGCCGCACCGGCACCCCGTGGAGACGTCGCCGGCCGAGTTCGGCCTCGCATTCGAGAACGTCGAGATTCCCGCGGGCGACTACCACCTGGCGGGCTGGTTCGTTCCGGCAGGTGACGCGGCCCCGAAGCGGACACGGCGCAAGAAGACCGACGGGGCCGAATCGGCGCCTGCGGGATCGGCGGCCGCCGCGACACCCTCAGCAACAGTCGCGGCCGCGGCCGTGCCGGCCGAACCGCGCCCGGGCATCGTCATAGTGCACGGCTGGGAGTCGAACCGGGGTCGCACGTTCGCCCACGTCCGATACCTCCACGCCGCCGGTTTCCACTGCCTCGTATTCGACGCCCGTGGCCACGGCGACAGCCCCGCCGAGACCCTGCCCATAAACGTCCCCGAATTCGCGGAAGACACCACTGCCGCCGTCCGATGGCTGGCTGCCCGCCCGGAGGTTTCGAGGGTCGGCGTCATCGGCCACTCGATGGGCGGAGCCGGCGCGATCGTCGCCGCCTCGCGCGAGCCGTTGATCTCGGCCGTCGTGAGCGTTTCCGCCCCCGCGGACCTGGCCCGGATGACGCGCGTCACGTTCGAGATGGCGGAGATGCACATCCCGAACGTGATCGCCACTCCCCTCGCCTACTTCACGGCCGCGTTGCTGCTGGCGCCGCGCCGGCACGGTCTCGACGACGCCAGCGCCATGACCGCCGCCGCGAAGTACCGCGGCCCCCTGCTGCTCATCCACGGCGCGCAGGATCACGGCGTGCCGGTGGAACACCTCGAGCTGATCGGCAACGCCGCGCTGGAGCATCGCGCCCGCGTCAACGACATCGACGTCGAGACGCTCGTCCTGCCCGCATTCGGCCACCGCTGGCTCTACGAAGACGCCGGCTGCCGCCGCAGGACCGCCGCGTTCTTCGCTCGATGGCTGGGCGGTCCCCTCACACCCGAGGAAGCCGGTGACCGCGCCGCGGCAATGGTCGTGGAGCGTCCCGCGGACCCGATCTACGGTTTCGGCGCGCTGGCGTCGAAGAGTCCGCCGAACGGCGCGACCGCCGAGTCCTAGCCGCGCGACACCGGCGCAGCCGCGCATCAAGGGGAGGATCGAATGGACACCTGGCAGGCTATCGACACCACGCGTGCCGTCCGGAAATTCCAGGATCGGCCTCTCGAGCCCGATCATCTGGACCGCATCCTGAACGCCGCCCGTCGCGCGGGCAGCTCCAAGAACCAGCAGCGCTGGGACTTCATCCTCTGCACCGACCGCGAGCATCTTGCCCAGCTTGCCGAAGTGGGCCCGTTTGCGGCGCATCTGGCCGGCGCTGCCGCGGCCGTTGCGCTCGTGGTGCCGGATCCGGCAGTCAACGAAGCCCCGTACTCGATCATGTGGGACCTGGGCCGGGCCGCGCAGAACATGACGCTCGCCGCCTGGGAGCTCGGCATCGGCAGTGTGCCCGCGACTGTCTACAACCACGACCTGGCGCGGCAGCTGCTGGGCTACCCGCCCGAACACTGGTGTGAGTTCCTCCTGTCGTTCGGCTACCCGCTGGACCCTGAGGCGCTGACGTGGGCAAAGCGGGCTGGGGGACGGAAGCCGCTGGAGGCGGTGGTCCACTACGAGAAATGGTGATGAAGTTCGAGCCTGTCGAGCCGATGGCGCGAGTGTCTGCGATAGAGGCGATCCAAACGGGTGGGCCAACTGACCGCGCCGATGCCTTAGTGGCGCTGGCCTACCACGACCCAGACTTGGAGTTCGTTCAGGACCTCTGTCTGCAGCTGCTAGCCGATGATGGCGACCCAAGCGTCCAGAGCACTGCGGCCCTGTGCCTCGGCCACCTGGCGCGCATTCATGGCCGACTCGACACGACCCGAGCGATCCCAGCGATCGCGGCCTTCGCTTTCGGCAATCCTTCTCTCGCGGGACGCGCTCACGATGCCCTCGATGACATCCGAATGTTCACCGGCGACCATCGGTGAGTGGAGTTGCCTGCGCTGGTATCGGGTTCCTGCTCTCGTCCGGTTATCCGGAGAACCCCGAGGCTCTGACGTGGCCAAGCGCGCAGGCGGGCGGAAGCCACTCGAAGCCGTGGTCCGCTACGAGAGACGGTAGGCCGCGTGGCTAGCGCGAGCGAGCATCCGCTTGTCCCAGATGGCCGCCGGGATCAGCAAGATCATGTCTAACACGCCAGGGATGAGCATGAACACCCCCACCGGGTACCAGGAGAGTGCAGCGTTCACCAGCCCTCCGACGACGTCCGGCCCAGAGAGCCCCGTCTGGCACGAATTGTCGATGTGGAAGCACGGCATTTCGCCCCCGCTCAAGGCAGCGGGCGCGCTCCAGATCGCCAGGATGACCGGCATGAGCAACACACCGAGCAGCTTCGTCAACATCGCGAGCAGCACAATTCGCACGGCTCGATTGAGGCTCCAGTGCTTCGAGAGACTGGCGATGATCCAGGCCGCAATGCCGGACGAAAGGCAGCATAGGGCCAGCCAGCCGACCGAGCCCCACAGGTCGCCGATGCCGAGACCCGTGCCGCCGAGGCCGGCAATCGCGATCAGCTCGAGCCCTACGAGCACGGCAATTCCTGCCGGAAGGGCGATCGCAACGGCCACGACCACGCCGGCAGTCGGGTTATCCCAAGGATTCGCAGTCGATCGACTCACGTAGACACCGTACAGGACGGTCGAACTTGCGCAGTCGCCTGGCGGACAGCCCGAATGGCGCTTCGACGATGCAAGGCCGGCTCTTTGCGGTTCGCCTTCTCGTTTGGCTATGCTGCCAACCCGGAAGCGATGACCTGGACGAAGGGCGGATGGCGAGACGTTCGTGGAGGTCGCGTGCCGGGAGCGCTGGCGGCTCAGCAGAACGATCACCCAACTCCGGCAGCCGACTGGCCAGGTACGGCCGCATAGCGGCGCCGAGTCGCGTCACTAAGGTCCAGGCGGAATCGGCGTGTCCGTAGGCGCGAGCGCGGGCGTATCCGTGGGGACCGGCGTGTCGGTCGGCGCGAGCGCGGGCGTATCGGTCGGCGTCGGGGTGTCGGTCGGGACCGGCGTGTCGGTCGGAACGGGCGTCGGAGTGTCGGTCGGGACGGGCGCGGGCGTATCCGTGGGCGCCGGCGTGTCCGTCGGGACCGGCGTAGGCGTGTCCGTCGGGACGGGCGTTGGGGTGTCGGTCGGGACGGGCGTCGCGGTTGGGTACGGCAGCGGCGTGTCGGTTGGGAACGGCGCCGGCGTGCCGGTGGGCGTGACCGCGTACGTGGGCCCCGGAGTTTCGGTCGGAGCGGGCGTCGCCCATGGCGGTGGCGTGGGGGTGCTTCCGCCGGTCTCGCCCGAGTTCCTGCCGCCGGAGGATCCCTGCGTCCGGCCGGAAGTCGGTTCCGGCGCGGCGCCCGGGCCAGGCACCTGACCCTGATCGGTCGGCGCCGGATTCGTGGCATTCAGCTGGACAGCCGGTTGTCCGACGGCCGGCGTTGCCGTTGCGCCGGCGACGAATTCTCGCGGGCTGCCGGCCGGCCCAGGTGACGTTCCGGCGCCGGGCACCGCGGCCGCCGCCAGGAACCATGCTTCGGACGCCAGGAATGCCATGGCCATGAGCATGACGGCCAGAGGGGCGCCTCGCCTTCTGACGGTCGGCGCGAGCTTGGGCCCGGAAGGCGGCGTCGAAGCCGGCAGCGAATCCGGCAGCGAGGGCAGCGGCGGGCGCGGCCTCGAGTCGACTTCGTCGGTGGTAGAAGGTGTGTAGTGCTCGATCATCGCAACCGCGTCCGTGCCCGCGCGTGGCCCTGGGCCCGGGGCCCGCTCACGGGGCGCACACGATCCAATGCCGCGTACCCCAGGTCAAGGACGGGCACCACGGCATACAACGGGTAGGGATTCCGGGCCCCGAAACGAGCAGGCCCGCGCCGACCCAAATGAAAGGGCCGCGCCGGGCGGACCCGACGCGGCCGAGGGACTCAGCGAAGGTGGCCGCCTACTCCCAGCGGAAAGACCGAGCGGCGATTGCCAGGCAGACCACCAGCCAGCCGGCCAGGACCGCGGCATCCACCGCCAGCGGCGCGACCTGCGTGCTGTTGACCATGGTCTGGCGGAGCGCGTCGCCCAGGTAGGTGAGCGGCATGAGCCTCGCGATCGTTCGCAGGAAGTCCGGTAGGAAATCGAACGGGAAGAAGATGCCCGACAGGAACATCATCGGCATCTGGACGACCTGGACGACGCCTGTGGCCTGCTCCTCGGTCTTGAGGAAGGAGGCCAGCGCGAAGCCCAGCGACAGGAACGCCCCGGAGCCCAGGAAGACGAAACCTGCCGCGAGGGCCACGTTTCCTGTGATCTTCACGTTGAAGAACACCACCCCGATCCCGACTATCAGGACCGTGTTTACCACGGCAACGAGGAGTCGCAGCAGGATGTTGCTCGCCACCAGCATCCAGCGCGGCAATGGGGTGGCACCGATCCGCTTGAGGATGCCCTTCTCGCGTTGCTGAACGAGCGGCAGCGCCGCGAAGACGCCCAGCTGCATCAACGCCATGGCCAGGATGCTCGGCACGAGATAGGCGACGTTGTTGATGTTCGTGGAAGACAGGCTTTGCTGGTCAACCGAAAGTACGACCGAACCGCCGGCCAGGCCCAGGTTGAAGTTGTTGGATATGCCGGCGGCGACGGCTTGCACCACCTGATTCGTCGATTGCTTGCTCGGGTCCAGGTAGAGCTGCAGCGCGACCGAGGCGTGGCCGCCGGACTTCACCGTGATCGCCGCGTCGCCGAGCCCCTTGGGCACGACGATGATCGCCGCCACATCGCCGCGCTGCATTGCGGCCTTCTCGTCTTCGAGACTGCCCACCTGGAGGGTGATGGGGACGTCGGGACCGGAGAGCGCGCTCTTGATCGTGTTCGAGATCGGGGTGTTGTCCATGTCCACGAAGCCAACTGCGATCCGCGCGTCCGCGTTACCGCCGAAGATCCAGCCGAACAGGAA
>PMBG01000104.1 GCA_003153755.1 Chloroflexota bacterium
GGCTGGCCGCAGCCCGGACCGTACGCACCCGGCTGGCCGCAGCCCGGCCCGTATCCGCAGGGCCCGTATCCGCCCGCCCCATACCCGCAGCCCCCTGCCGGCCGCGCCGACTACACGGCTACCCCGCCCGTTCGCAAGTTCGCCGACGGGTCGCTGCCTGCGGCCAGACCGGCCACTCCCGACCGGCCCGCCTCGCCGGCCGTCGATCCGAATCCGGATTCGACGGACTCACCACCACCTACCGAAGCCTAGCCCCCCGGCATGTGCTGTCGGCACTGCTCGGTCCGGGCGCGGCCGAGCCGAAGGCTCAGTCTTGCGAAGTCCGGCGTGCGACTAGCTCGATCAGGTGGAAGTGATGCATCTCGCCGAGAGCGGTAGGGCGGTCCTCCTCCGTGACCGACCAGTGCTCGAGGTCAAAGCCCGTCAGGCTGTCCCGGATGCGATCTGGTGGCACGCAGGTCATGGTCGGATCTGAGGCAGAGGCGTCCATGTCGCCGAAGAGCATCGCGGCCACACGGCCGCCGACGGGCAGCGCGTCGAGCACCCGCCGCCACGTTGGCCAGAACGCATCCGGCGCCAGAAACGGCAGGCACAGGCTGGCGTTCACGAGATCGCAGGGCGGAACCTGGACCGTTGCGAGGTCCTCCACGCGCCCCTGAAGCATGGGACGGAGCTCCGCCGGCGTTGCCGCGGTCAGGGTTTCGATCGCGGCGGGCTCGCGGTCTACTGCCAGCACGCGCCAGCCCGCCTTCAGCAGTTCGCGCGCGTCACGGCCGGCACCGCATCCGAGATCGACGGCGAAACGGGAACTCGGCGCTCCGGCGTCCTGGGCCGCGAAGCCGGCGATTGCGGTCCGGACGGTCTCCCAGGCAGGCCGATCCACCGTCACCTTGTAGTACCGGGCCCAGTACTCGGAGATCTCCTCGGGGGTTTGCTGCGCGCTGTCTTCGCTCATGGCGCGAGCGTATCAGCCGGAGCGGTCGCGTTCAGCGGGCAAACGCGCCATCGCTGGGTCCCGGAGCTCGGGCTCGGTTGGCGTGGACCGGCCGGCACGTCAAATCGCAACGCATAGTCCTGGCCATACGGTGCTCTTTGACGTGTGGGGTACACTCTGTTGGTCGTCCAGCGGAAATGGATGAGCCTCGCCACCCGACGCCGGTCCCCACGCACCTGACCGCGAGCGTCACCAAGGCCACGATCTTCCTCCAGTCGCCGGAAGATCCGTTGTTCCGGGCGGCCCCACGTATGAGACACCCGACCAGTCTCGGCACTCCGCATGGCACGCAAGTCGCGCGCCGAGTCGCTCAGATTGGCAGTCCCGCCTTTGCCGTCCCACCCCTCGGGCAAGGGCTGAGCTTTCCATCGGAAGGCGACTATGGTGGGCTCACTGGAGCCTGAGTCACATGGCCAGAACCGCCTTCGCGTCGACATACGTTCCCCGCCGCTGCGGAATCGCGACGTTCACGTACGACCTCGCGACGGCCGTGGGAAACCATGAGATCGTCGCGCTGCATCCGGCCGACGAAACGGGCACTTATCCGTCCGAGGTCCGGCACCGCGTCCGACGCGACTATCTCGCCGACTACCTCATGGCTGCGCGCGCCATCAACGCCGACGGCGTGGGCACGGTCTCCGTCCAGCACGAATATGGGATCTGGGGTGGCCGGGACGGCGAGTACGTCCTGGACTTCGTCCGGGCGCTGAACAAGCCGGTGATCTCCACGCTGCACACCGTGCTTCGGAATCCGACGGCCCATCAACGCCAGCTGCTCGTTGGGCTCATCCGCGCCTCTGCCGCGAGCGTCGTGATGTCCAGGTCCGCGGCCGAGCTGCTGACCCGTGTCTACGGCGTTCAGCCGGAGCGGCTCGACGTGATCCCTCACGGCGTTCCGGAACTGCCCCTCGTTTCCTCCGATTCAGTGAAGGCCCGCCTGGGCATCGGCGGCGGACCAGTAATTCTGAGCTTTGGGCTGCTTGGCCCGGGCAAGGGCCTGGAGACGGTCGTGGAGGCGATGCCGGCCGTCCTGTCGGCCATCCCCAACGCCAGATACCTCATCGTGGGCGCCACCCACCCGGACCTGATCTGCCACGAGGGCGAGGCATACCGCGACGGTCTGAAGGATCGTGCCATCGCCCTGGGCGTCGCCGATCAGGTCCAGTTCGTGGACAGGTTCGTGGGCAAGGCGGAACTCGGTGACTGGCTCACGGCCGCCGACATATTCGTCACTCCCTATCCCAACCTCGAGCAGATCGTGTCCGGGACGCTGGCCTATGCGATGAGCGCGGGCCGGGCCGTGGTCTCGACACCCTACGCATATGCGACCGAGTTGCTCGGCAACGGTCGCGGCAGACTGGTTGAGCCCGGTTCGCCGTCCGCGCTCGCGCGCTCGTTCGTGGAGCTCCTCGGGAATCACGACAAACGGCTCACGATGGGTCGGCTGGCATACATGTACAGCCGGTCGATGGTGTGGTCGCAGGTGGGGGCTCAATACAGACGCCTGATCGAGCGCGTAACGACCCCGTCCGTCAGGCGGGAGATCGAGGAAACCGACGCGGTGGCGGCTTTCGGTGCCTGAGCCATCGACGTCGCCGGCTCCCCTGTATCCGGTGAACCGGCGCCACCTCGACACACTGAGCGGCGAGCTGGGCGTCTGGCAGCATGCCACGCTGGATCGGCCGGATTCTGCGTTCGGCTACTGCACGGACGACGTCAGCCGCGCTCTCACCGTGGATCTGCTGCAATCGAGCGTCATCGGCTGGACGGCCGTCGCTCCGAGCGTGGGGCGTCACCTGAGGTTTCTCGAGGAAGCGGCCACCAAGCAGGAAAGGCGGTTCCGCAACTTCCGCGCCGCGGACGGTACCTGGCTGGAAGGCGAAGGATCCGAGGACAGCCACGGCCGGGCGATGCTCGGGCTGTCGGAAGCCATGGCCAAGGCGGCCGATCCGTCTGTCCGCGAGGCCGCCCGGCGTCTGTTCGACCACGGGCTGCCGGCTGCCCGCGACATCGACTGTCCGCGCGCCATGGCTTCGCTGGTGATCGCTTGCGACCGGGCCATCGAGGCCGGAGCCGGAGCGTCCGCCGAGGCGACCTTCGACGTCTTGACCGAACGCCTCGCCGCCGCCTTTGGGCCGGTGCTCGATTCACCGGACTGGCCATGGCCGGAGGCGGTCCTCACTTATGAAAACGCCCTGCTGCCCCGAGCGCTCATCGTCGCCGGACAGCGTGCGGGGGTTGCCTCGATGACAAACGGAGGCTTGAGAGTGCTCGATTGGCTGATCGGAATACAGACGAGTCCGGGGGGCGATTTTTCGCCCGTCGGCAACGATGGGTGGCTGCCGAGGGGCGGGGACAAGGGCAGGTTCGACCAGCAGCCGATAGAAGCGATGGCGCTGGTACTTGCTTCCGTCGCGGCGCTCGAAGCCGGAGCCGGCGAACGGTTCCTCCGCTCGGCAGAGATGGCCTACGCGTGGTTCCTCGGCGGCAACGACGCTGGGCTTCCGGTCGCGATACCGGAGGAGGGTTCGTGCCACGACGGGATCACGCCGGGTGGTGTGAACGGCAACCAGGGGGCCGAATCCACGATCGCGTGGCTGACCGCGCTCGAGCACATGCGAGCCACCCGGACCGCGGGCGCGATCGATGGGGCCCGCTCATGACGCCCGGAGGCGAGCAGCTGTTCGCCCGCCACCCCGCCAATCCGATCATTCGAGCGTCCGATCTGCCATACGCCGCGAACGCGGTATTCAACCCCGGAGCCGCGCGGGTGAACGGCGAGACCGTTCTCCTGTTGCGAGTCGAGGATCTCCGTGGCATATCGCATCTCCAGGTCGCCCGCAGCGTCGACGGAGCCACGGGCTGGAGGTTCGACGAGACGCCGCTCCTGCAGCCGACTCCGACGCATCCCGAGGAGGTCTGGGGTTGCGAGGATCCGCGCCTGATCTGGCTGCCCGACCGTGAGGAGTGGGCGATCGTCTACACCGCATATAGCGACCTGGGCCCTCTGGTCTCGCTCGCCATGACCAGCGACTTCCATGAGGTGCGGCGGTTTGGGCCCGTGATGCCTCCGGAGGACAAGGACGCGGCTCTCTTCCCAAGGCCGTTCAGCGGCAGGTGGGCAATGATCCACCGCCCGGCGCCGCTCCGGGGTGGCGCTCACATGTGGATTTCCTATTCGCCCGATCTGCGGCACTGGGGGGACCACACGCTGTTGATCGAGGCTCGCAGGGGTGCGTGGTGGGATGCCGAGAAGATCGGCCTTGGGCCGCCCCCGATCGAGACGCCAGAGGGCTGGCTGGTCATGTATCACGGAGCCCACGGGACGGCGTCGGGGCCCATCTATCGCGTCGGCCTGGCGTTGCTGGATCTCGAACAACCCGAACACGTCCTGCATCGCAGCGACAACTGGGTGCTCGGGCCGCTGGCCGATTACGAGCGGGTAGGCGACGTGAACAAGGTTGTCTTCCCCAACGGCTGGATCCACGACGAGGCCACGGGCACTCTCTCGCTCTATTACGGGGCCGGGGATTCGGTGGTGGCGCTCGCGACGGCGAGGATGGCGGACGTGTTGGACAACGTGCGAAGCGCGCCGCCCCCGCAGCACCGCCGCGCCTCCGACTGGTACGCGTCGCGCTAGGTCCGGGCGGCTGGCCGTCTGGCCGGATAGCGGTTGCGAAGCGTGGCAGTGACCGGCTCACGGGTGGGCCTCTCGGCCCCGGAGCGCTATCGTGGCGGCGATCCGTTCCGTGACGAGGTTGCCCGTAGGCCATGTGCCGATCCATTCAGCCGCTGCACAACTACGATCCGCCCACGACGCCGGATGAGGTCGGAGCCGCCGCTCTTCAGTACGTTCGGAAGATCAGCGGCGCCACCCGCCCGGCCCGCGTCAATCAGGCCGCGTTCGACGCTGCGGTGATCGCCGTCGCGGCCGCAACCGAGGAACTGCTGCGCTCGCTCGTGGCGACGACGCCACCGCACGACCGGGCGTTCGAGCGTCGGCGTGCCCGGGAACGACGCGAGCGGCGGGAATCCGCGGCGCGGGCCGCGGCCGGGGCGTCCGCGCCGGTCATCTAGGCGTCAGCCGGCGTTGCCTTGCCCACGCTGGACCGGCCGGTAGAGGTAGTAGTTGGCGGCGCAGGCCGCTTGATTGCCCTCGTGCACGGCGGCGCTCATCTGATGATCGTGCGGGTCCGTCACATCTCCCGCGGCGAAGACTCCCGGCACGTTGGTCTCCTGGTTCGTGTTGACGATCACATGGCCGTTGGGCCGGACCGTCACCCCGAGCTCAACGGCGAGCTGATTCGCGGGGATCGAATGGCGAACCGTGTAGACATGCTCCACCGGAACCTGCGTTCGATCCGGGCCGTCCAGCACGAGAGCCAGCATCCGTCCGTTCTCGTTCCGGTATTCGGCGACAGCGAACGGGAAGGCCTTGATGCCGTTTGCCGCCAGATCGGCCATGCGTGAATCGGGGACCTCGAAGCCTTCCGGCCTGCCGGCGACAATCGTCACCCGGCTCGTGAATTCGAGCAGGTCCAGAGCCGTCTCCACGGCCTCCTCGTCGTGCCCCACGACGCCCACCACGCGGTCGATCGATTCGTAGCCGTCGCAATGAATGCACCAGAAGAGGCTCTCGCCCACGCACTGGTCGCGTCCGGGGAACTCCGGGAAATGGCCCAGGACACCCGTAGCAACGATTACCGTTCGGGCGAGCACGTCCAGCGGGGCTTCCTCGGAGACCGTGCCGAAGAGGCGGGCCATCTCCGCGTCGCGCGGCACGGTGGGCGTGGGCCGGCCGGGCATGCCGCTTTCGGGCAGATGCGCGACCCGGACGCGGAAACGATCGCCATCGGGCACGGCAGAGGCCACGTGCCCGATCAGCAGGCTCACGCCGAAACGTGCGGCATGCTGCCATCCCAGCCGGCGGAGCTCGGATGCGGCCATTCCGTCGGGAAAGCCGATGTAGTTGTCGATCGTGTGGCGCCAGATCATCCGGTCGCGCTCGTCGACCAGAAGGACGCTGCGGCGCATCCGCGCCATGTTGACCGCAGCCGAAAGGCCCGCAGCGCCGCCGCCGACGACGACGCAGTCAACTTCTCGAAGACCGGATTGAGGAGCGTTGGAGGTATCGATCTGGCGATGATCAGTCATGCGCGCATCATCGCCGATCCATCCAGAATCGAGAAATGCGTTCCACGGCGGATCGTTCCAGGGCGCGATCGACCACGTATACAAGATCGGCGGGCCGCTCTGCGGTCCGCCGATTTGCTTCAAAGGCCGGGGCGCCGGCCGCTCTTCCGCAAGCTACCCGTGGGTGACGTCCTCGCGTCCCGACCGGACCGTTGCGGCTTCCTCGGCGGCAACCCCGAGGCTCACGCCTTCCCAGAAGTCCACGGCCGCCCGCTCGTAGAGGACGCCCATTCGCAGGGCCTGGCCACGCCATTGCTGAGGCTTGTCATTGGCCGGCACCGGCCTGCCCTTCAGAACCTCGGTGGTCTCGCTCTGCTCGAAACCGGCCAGCTTCCCGCGATGGATCGACAGCTGATCTGTGGCTATCTGGTGCCGCGCGTCGCGTGAACCCACGTTCGCGAAGAGGAGCTGTAGCAGCCCAACATCGCGGAGTTCGGTGGACTCGCGGGCTGGGCGTTCAAGCCATGCCTGGAGGGACTCGATGCCTTCGTCTGTGATCGAGAATGTGCGCCGCCGCCGGCCGGTCAGCTCGTGGTCCTCCGTAGCGAGTCCCTGCGCCACAAGGCGGGGAGGCTCGGCATAGAGCAGTGCATGGGGAAATGACCAGATCACGCCGAGTGTTTCGGCGACGTGGCGCTTGAGTTCGTATGGGGTGGAAGGACCTTCCCGCGCGAGCAGGCCCAGTACCAGGAACGACGTCGGGCTCAGTTGCTCGGTTGACATAGTTAGCATCATACCATATGCTCTGGACGGTCAACAAGTGACTATTGATCCGGAGGAAAACCCACAATGTCAGTCAACGAAGAGCACATCAAGGTCGACGCGGCCGGTCCCAGCAACGGCGAGTACGCCCGCCGAATCACGGTGTTCGTGGCAGGACTCATCCAGGGGTTCATCCTCCTGCGAATCGTGCTCCTGCTCCTGGATGCGAAGGAAACGAACGGCCTGGTTGCCGTGGTCCTCAACGTGTCGCAGGTCTTCGTAGCCCCGTTCGATGGAATCCTTCACACCAACGCGCTCCACGCCGGCGGCTCCGTGTTCGACGTCGCCGCGGTCGTCGCCCTGGTTGGCTGGACTCTCCTCGAGGGTCTCGTAATTGCCGGCATCGGCATCTTCCGGCGCGAGACCACCAACCCGTAAGGATCCCGGCGCAGCCGAGCCTTGGCCTCGGTTGCCGAGCGCTACGAATAGCGTCCCGATAGTTGCGTCCACGACTCCTGTCGAGCCCCTCGACGGCCGTGTCGTTCATCGCCGGCCGACCCTTCGCCAGGCAAAACGGCAGACACCGGCCCGACGGCGGGCCTCGACAGAGGAGTATCGAAATGAAGCTGCTTGGCAGCATAGGTTTGGGGATATTCACGGCGGTGCTGTTCGCGGCCCCCGTGCTTGCCGCGCAACCCACCGTGGGCTTGGGAACGGCACATAGCTACGCCGTTCTCGGTGGCTCGGCCATCACGAATACCGGCCCCACCACTATCACCGGAGACGTTGGGCTGGATCCGAGCACTTCCGTGACCGGCTTCGACACCGTCACTTTGAACGGCGCACAGCACGTGGCCGACGCGGCGGCGTTGCAGGCCAAGAACGACCTCATCGTTGCGTATGTCAACGCCGCAGGCCGTACGGGCACGACCGTCCCGGCGGAACTCGGCGGCAGCACCAAGAAGGTCGGCGTCTACAACTCGCTGGACGCGACGTTCGCCATTACCGGGACCCTGACGCTCGACGCTGAAGGCAATCCCGACGCGGTGTTCATCTTCCAGGCCGGGGCTTCGCTTACTACGGCGTCCAACAGCAGCGTGTCGCTCATCAACAGCGCCCAGGCCTGCAACGTGTTCTGGCAGGTCGGAAGCTCCGCGACGCTCGGGACCACTACCCACTTCAAGGGCAACATACTGGCCCTGACGTCCATCACCGTGACCACCGGCGCTACGGTGGACGGCAGCGTCCTGGCCCGCAACGGCGCGGTCACTCTGGACAACAACGTCATCACCCGTGCCGTCTGCGCGACCGCGCTGTCAGCCACGCTTGCTCCGACTTCCACGAGCTCCGGCGGCGATCAGGGCAGCGGCTCGGACGCCTCCTTCATGCTCATCTTCGCGGGTCTGGCCGCCGGCGCGGCATTCCTGACGGTCAGGCGAATCGACTTCAGCCGCCGCTGATCGGCGTCCCTCCCCCTATCCAATCGCGAAGGGCGAGGCCGGCAGCGGCTCCGCCCCATCGCTCCCTTCGACCAGCACGACCAAGGAGCCGACATGACTGCAACAGAGGCAATCACACGCGCCAACGAAATTCTCGAAGCCGCCCGGAACAAGGGCGATGATGCCATCGAGGAAACGATGTCCGTCGCCGGGCGTGCACGCCATGCGGCCGAGGACGCGGCAGGTCACCTCCCGGATCTGCTCGAAAACGCGCGAAGCGGCGCAGCCCAGATCACGGACCGCGTTCCGGGCGCGGTCGAGCAAGCGCGGGTCGTCGCGAATGAGACCGAGACCAGGCTTCAGAAGCTGCCGGACGCAACGTTGAAGCTGCTGGCCGCGGGATCCGTCGGGCTGGCCGCCGGCATCATGCTTGCCCGCAGATCCCGCCTGGTTGCCCTGGTAGCCGTGCTGCCCGCGCTGGTCATCGGCAGTGCGATCGCCACGCGGAAGGAACCAACCGAACCGAGGATCTAGCCGCCCGAGCGGTCTAGCGCAGGGCCGCCAAGTCGCTGCCGGTGCCGCCGGTAGCGACTTGGGCTCCGTCGTCCGCGGCACGAGCCCGGGCGGCGGCTGCTTCTTCGCCGGCCAGGCCGGCGGCGATGCCATCCCAGAACTCGATTGCGGCCCGCTCGTAGAGCAAGCCCATCCGCAGCGTCACGCCGATCCAGTGTTCAACGGTGAGGCTGGAGCTGTGTTTGCCGTTGGATCGTCCCGTCGACCGCTGCCCGGCCTCGTACATAGCCAGTTGATCCCGGTGCAGCGCGAGCTGCTCGTTCGCGATTGCGACGCGGGCGCTCGTAGGCTCCAGGTCGGCGAAGAACAGCTGCAGAAGCGCGAGGTCGCGCAATTCCGTGGGCTCGCGCGCCGGAGTGCTCAACCAGGCGCGAAGCGCGTGGCGGCCCGCCTCCGTGACGGAGAACAGGCGCCGCCGCCGTCCGTCCATTTCGCGCTCTTCCGTGAGCAGACCTAGTTCAACGAGCCGCGGCGGCTCCTTGTACAGGAGCGCGTGCGGAAATGGCCAGAAATGGCCGATCGTCGCAGCCACGTGCCCTTTGAGGTCGTAGGGCGTCGATGGTCCTTCACGGGCGATCAAACCGAGCACCAGGTATGAGGTTGGAGTCAGCGCCGCGGTTGCGGGAGACGGGTAGTCGATTGACATACTCCACACGATACCATACTGTAGGGACGGTTTCGCGAGCACGATAGTCAGATTGGCGGAGCGACCCTGCGGAGCCTTGGAAGGAACCACCATGGGCATCTTCGCATGGATCGTTGTCGGCGCGATTGCCGGCTACGTTGCCACTCTTATCGTAGGAGACCGCGAGGGCCTGATTCTGACGATCGCCCTTGGAATCGGCGGCGGAATCCTTGGCGGTTACGTGGCTGCCAACGTATTCCATTTCGGCACGATGGACGGTATCAACATCGAGAGCATCGTCATCGCGATAGCCGGCTCCCTTGCCGTGATCGCGACGTGGAACTTCCTCATGGCCCGCGGCGGGCGCAGGTCACACCTGCTCTAGGTCCGGCCCGGTTCTCACCGACTGGCACAGCTAGGAGACCCAATGTCACGAGGCTACGACATGTTCCGAAGCAACAAGTCGATACTGATCATCGTCGCGTGCTTGTGCTTTCTCATCGCGGTCCTGAACGGAGCCGGAGTGCTCAGCACCAAGAACATCGACTGGACCGACCTGGGCCTCTTCTTCGGCTTCCTCGCCTTTATCTTCTAACCCGGTCTCAGGCGGCCCCGAAGCCGCCAAACCGGACTCGAGCAACGAAACGCCCGGCGCACAGCCGGGCGTTTCGCATGCCACCGGCGCACGCTTTGCCGCCACCCTTCAGACTTGCCGCATGATCGCCATCGTCGGCGGCTTGACCGCCGCCATCTGCTGGGCTTCCGCGAACCTGGCGTCGGCACGCTCGAGTCGGATGATCGGCTCCAGCTCCACCGTCGGCTGGATGATGCTGGTGGGCGTGCTGCTGGCAGGGCCGCTCGCGATCGCTTCGGGCCCCTTGCCGCCGATCACCGGGACGCTCGCGATCTGGCTTGCCCTCTCCGGTGTCACCGGCGTGGCCGGGCTGTCGCTCGTCTATCGCGGGTTGAGTCTCGGGAAGGTGGGCGTGGTCACCGCTCTCGTGTCCACCGAGGGCGCCATCGCGGCCGTTCTATCGGTCGTGGGCGGCGAGAGCATGTCACTGGCTGTGGCCGCCACGCTCTGCGTCATCATGGCGGGCATCGGGTTGGTTGGTCTCGCGTCGGGCGACGCGGCGAAGGCCGCCGAGGGCGCCGAGGAAGGCTCCGTACTGGCGCTGGCCGCCGCGGACGAGCGGCGCGCGGTGTTGTTCGGCATCGCGGCCGCCCTGTGCTTCGGCGTGACGATCTACTCGTCCGGCCAGGCGGGCCAGGTCCTGCCGCCATTCGTGGCGGTGCTGCCGGTCCGCGTCGTGGGCGTCGTGGCGATCCTGATCCCGCTGGCGCTAACCGGCAGGCTCCGGCTGGCTCGTCCCGCCGTCCCGCTGGTGATATTGATCGGGGCGGGCGAGGTCCTCGGGAATGCCGCCTACGTGTGGGGCGCCCGGCAGAGCATTGCCATCGCCGCGGTCCTGGCAAGCCAGTTCGCCGCCGTCGCCGCCGTCGCGGCGTTCTTCATCTATCGCGAACGCCTCTCGACGCAGCAGCGGGCCGGGATCGTGGCCATCTGCGCGGGGGTCGCGGCCCTCACGATCGCTCGAGGCTGACCCGGGCCTCCGCCGGCTGATCGCGATCAGGGCAGTGGACGCCACGCCTTGCCGAGCATCGTTCCGGCGGCGGCCAGCAACGCGCCGATGCCCACGAAGACAACGCTGACCTCCATCACCTGGTGTTCCATGATCAGGTTCGTCGGCAGGCTCGCGAAGACGCTCTCCAGTTCGTCGGCCGACTCGGCCGGGTGGTACGTACCGCCGGTCATCGCCGCGATCGCCTTCAGGGTGGCCTCGTCGATGCCGCGGGGAAACCCACCGCCGCCCCCGCCGCCGAAGCCGCCCCCGCCGAAGCCGCCCCCGCCGTTTCCGCCGCCACCAGGCTCGCGGCCCTGGAACTGCGGAGCGCAGGTGGCGCTCATCGCCCCGCCGTTGGCCGTCCCGAAGCCGATCGTGAAGACACGAACGCCGCGGTCCGCGGCTTGCTGGGCCGCATCGAGTGGGGCGGGACCGGTGTTGCTGGCGCCGTCCGTCAATAGAACGACGATGTCCGGGGCGTAGTCACCCGCGGGAACGGGCACGGGTGCCGCTCCCGGATTCGTGTCCGTCTGGCTCAGGGCCACCGTCGGATCGACTCCGGATATCGCGTCGATCGACGCGAGGATTCCACTGCCGATCGCCGTGCGACGGCCCGTTGCGAGCGAGTGAAGAGCGGCTATGAGTTGGGTCCGATCCGTCGTGGGCGCCTGGACGGTCTCGGCGAAGCCGCTGAACGCGACGATGCCTATCTGTGCGTTCGAAGCCTGGTTGTTGATGAAGTTGGCAGCGGCCGCTTCGGCAGCCTCGAGGCGGCTGGGAGGAACGTCGGACGAGCACATGCTGCCCGAGACGTCGATCGTCAGGATGATCGTGGTCTTGTTCGCCGGGACGGCCACCACCATGTACGGACGCGCGAGGGCGAGCAGGAGGGCGCCCAGACTCGCCGCGAGCAGGATGAAGGGAAGGTGCCGTCTCAGGCGCGAGGGCCCGGGCTGCGCGTCGCGGATGAGTGCCAGGCTCGAATAGCGGACGCCGGACCGCCGACGGCGACGCTGGCTCCATACGTAGATGGCGACCAGCACCGGCAGGGCGCCGAGGAGCAGGAGGAGACCCGACCACTGGAATTGCATTTAGGGCCGCCCCGTGTGTAGCCGTGCCGGCAGGCCTGGAGTCGTCGTGATCGTCATGGCATCCGTCCCAGCCAGAGCAGCGACGAGACGGCTCCGGCGGCCAGCAGGAGTGCCGCAAACCCGGCAAAGATCGGCGTCAGCTCGGTCAGCTGCGGCTGCAGCACGACCTGCACGTCGATGTTGCCGTAGATCGAATCGAGCTGAGCCGCGTCGGTGGCGTTGTAGTAAGTGCCGCCGGTTATCTGCGAGATCTGCCGGAGCATCGCCTCGTCGAGCTGCGTGTGGACCTGGAAGCCGTTGAGGTTCAGCGTGCTTCCGGCCGCGCTGCCGATGCCCACGGTGTAGATCCGCACGCCCTGATCGGCGGCCGACCTGGCGGCCACGAGCGGATCCGGCGATTCGTTGTTCTCGCCGTCCGTCAGCAGGATCACGACGGCGGGCGCGTGCACTCCCGACGGAACGGGCGTGGGCGTGGCGGTGGGGGCGGCCGTCTGCTGCGTGTAATAGTCCCCGGCCCACGGCCCGGCCGCCGCGACGGAGATCGCCTTGAGGGAGGCTCCGATGCCCTGCGCCAGCGAAGTCCCCTTCTGCGGAGCAAGTCGATCGATGGCAGCTATAACCGACGCCTGGTCATTGGTGGGTGTCTGGACCGAGACGCCCGAGTCGCTGAAGGCGACGACACCGATCGCGACGGTCACGGGCTCGTGGGACACGAAGTCCTTCGCGGCGACCTTGGCCGCGGCTATGCGAGTCGGGGCGAGGTCGGTGGCCGCCATGCTGTCGGACACGTCGAATGCGAGGATCACGGTGCCCTCCTCGCGAGGCAGTCCAACAACCGCCTGCGGCCGGGCCAGCGCGACGGTCATGACCGTCAGTCCGACGAGCACTAGCAGAGCTGGAATCCGGCCGCCGATCCGGCCCGCCAGTCCGCCTTCCGCGCGGGTGCCCTCGCCGCCGAACGTTGCCAGACGTCGCCGACGTCGGCGGCCCACGAACCAGTAGAGCAGAAGGCCCGGTGGAATGAGTGCCAGGGCAAGCAGCGCCGGCGGCCAGATGAAAGACATCGCCTACACCCTCCGCCGTCGCCTGAGCGTGGCCATACGGACGATCGCGCGCACGAGGTCCTCGTCGGTTGAGAGTGACAGCGCTTCCACCCCGGACCGGCGGAACGCGGCAAGCATCTGCGTCTCGCGCCGTTCGGCGGATTCGCGGAAGCGGCGGCGGAAGCCCGCGTCGTGCGTGTCCACGTAGATCTGCTCGCCCGTCTCCGCGTCTTCCATGACGAGCGGCCCCACGTCCGGCAGCTCAATCTCACGCGGATCCGTGAGTCGCACGGCAAGGACCTCGTGGCGCCGATTGAGCAGGCTGAGCTGCTTGTCCCAGCCGGGGGCGCTTATGAAATCGGAGATGACGAAGACGAGCGATCGCCGTTTGACCGCATGCTGGCCGGCTTCGAGGAGAGGCGAGAGGTCGGTGAACGGCGCGTGCGGGAGCCTGGGGTGGCGCATGAGCGCGTCTATGAGGTGCAGGACCTGATCCCGACCGCCACGTGCCGGAATCGTCCGCTCCACGGAACCGCCGTAGAAGATCGCGCCAACGCGATTCCCTCGACGCGTGAGGAGCCGCGCCATGGTCGCAACGAAGTCGATCAGGATGGTCCGCTTCACGCGATCCACGTCCACGGTCCCAAAGTCCACCGACGGACTCAGGTCCAGCAGGAACCAGGCCGTAACCTCCCGATCCTCGTTGTACTCGCGGACATACGGCGTGTCCGTCCGCGCGGTCACGTTCCAGTCGATGTAGCGGACGTCGTCTCCGGGCTGGTACTCGCGCAGACCCGCGAGGTCGAGCCCGTTGCCCCGGAAGAGGCTCCGGTAGTCACCCTGAAGGAGGCCGTCCAGGCGCCGGATGACCTTCCAGTCGAGACGCTGGAGGATCAGCTCCGGAGCGGAGTTCGGCCGCCCGAGGCGTGGCTCGCCGTCGGGGTTCGGTCTGGGGGACCAGACGATCGGGTCAGGCGCCGGCGCGGACGTGGGAGACCTCCCGGAGCGGCACCACGGGCGCCGGTATCTTCTTGAGGATCGTAGTGAGGACGTCGTCGGCGGTGACGTTGTCGGACAGTGCCTCGAACGAAAGCACCAGGCGGTGGCGCATCACGTCACGCACCATGTCGACCACGTCCTGCGGCAGCGCGTAGTCTCGGCCGCGGACGAAGGCGAGCGCCTTGGCCGTGAGTATCAGGTTGATCGATGCGCGGGGGCTCGCGCCGTAGGTGATGTAGCGCGCGATCTCGGGCATGTGGTGCGACGCCGGCGCGCGCGTGGCCGCCGAGAGCCGGACGGCGTACTGGATGAGCGCCGGATCGACGAACACACCATCGACCTGCGCCTGCAACTCGAGAAGGCCCTTCGACGAAAGGACCTCCTGGACCGTCTCGGACCGGCCGGTCTGCCGCTCGACGATCACAAACTCCTCGTTTGCGCTCGGGTAGCCGATCAGGACCTTGAGCATGAAGCGATCGATCTGCGCCTCCGGCAGGGCGTAAGTGCCTTCGGTCTCGATCGGGTTCTGCGTGGCGAGCACCAGGAACGGGTCGGGGACCTTGAACGTCTCGCGCCCGATCGTGACCTGCCGCTCCTGNNAGCAGCGCGCTCTGAACCTTGGCCGGCGCGCGGTTGATCTCGTCGGCGAGAAGCAGGTTCGTGAACACCGGACCCAGCGCGGTGTTGAACTCGCCGGTCTTCTGGTTGTAGATGCGAGTCCCGATGAGGTCGGCGGGCACGAGATCGGGCGTGAACTGGATGCGTTTGAACTCGCCTCCAACGACCTCGGCCAGTGTCTTTATCGCCATGGTCTTGGCGAGCCCCGGCACTCCCTCTACGAGCAGGTGGCCACGGGCGAGCAGCGCCACCACCATCCGCTCCAGGAGATGGTCCTGGCCCACGATGACCTTCTTGACTTCGTAGAGCACCCGCTCCATCGGCACGACTTGCGCTGCCTCGGCGGTTGCGTCCATCGGCTCAGACCTCCAACGTGTCTAGTACTGCGGCAAACCGGCCGCTCCGCCGGCGACATCGATCGGCACCGCGAGGCCGATACCGATGAAGACGCCCTGATCGGTGGGATTCACGAGCCCGGACACGATCCCGATCACCTGCCCGTCGCGGTTGACGAGCGGGCCGCCCGAGTTGCCGGGGTTGACGGCCGCGTCTATCTGGATCAGGCCGGTGATGGTCGGCCCGTTGTTGGGAAGCTGGAACGAGCGATTCAGGCCGGAGATCACGCCCGAGCTCATCGACGCGTAGAGCCCGAACGGGCTACCCAGAACGTAGGCTTCATTTCCCACCTGCACGCTCCGCGGGTTGCCGAGCACGGCGGGTACGAGCTTCGCCGGCAGCGACGCCGGCTTCAGGACGGCGATGTCGCTCGCGGGCTGGCTGCTGGCAATCGTGGCCGTCGACACCGTGCCGTCGGCAAATGTGATCTTGATCGACGTGGCTCCGGACACGACGTGCAGACAAGTGAGGATGTCGCCGCTTGTGTCTATCACCACGCCGCTTCCCAGGCCGGCGCTGGGGGCCGTGCCGGGCGAAGAGCCCGCAGCGCCCGGCGACGGAGCGGGGCTTCCGCCGGCGGTCGTGGGGCCGGGCGACGGGTTCGGGCTGGCGGCCAGGGCCACGGTCGATAGATCCGCCGCCGTGGTGTTCTCGGTTTGCACGAGAACAAGGGACGGTTCCACGGCGAGGTACACCGTCTGCGAGTAGGCCGGCGGGGGAGTGACCGAAGCCAGGGCCGATGCGATTTCCTGGCTGACGTCACCCGGCGAGATCGGCGCGGGCCCGTGCGACATCGCTCCGTATGCGCCCGCCACGAGCAGCGTCAAGACGATACCCAGGCCGAATGGGACGGCGGACCCGAGGCGCCTGCGGAGGCGTCGCGGCCGTGCACGCCCGGGAGCCTTCGAGGTGGTCTGCGGTCCCGCTCCGGCGGATTCGTCCGACGAGAGGTTCATTTGGTCACTGTACGTCGAGTTCCTATTGCCATTTGGCCGGAGTCTCCACGTTTGGCTGATCGAGCAGGGTGTGGAGTGTGCGTGCCATTTCTGAAGCATCCATGAATTCGCGGGCCGGCCTGGGGGGCGAGTCGATGGAGACCGGCACGCGGTCCCTGGTCCCGCGAAGTCGCGCGCCTCACGTGCAGTCGCGCAGGGCGGGAGTGTCGGCGGGGCGACTGTGCGCGGCGACCGTACGCGGCTATCGTGCCTTCTGGTCGGCCGGCGACACCCCGATTCCCCGGGTGGGTGCGGCCGCGGAGGCAGGCGTTATGGGCATCTTCTCCAAGCTCATGGGCGTCGACGACGCCGTCAAGAACGGCACGCCCACGGTCGCGGTCATCCAGAGTATTCAGGACACCGGCACGACCATCACAAGCGGCTCAACAGGACCGGACGCGCCCGTCTACAAGCTTGGCCTGCTCGTGACCCCTCCGGGCGGCGGGGCGACCTACATGGCCGAAACCAAGCAGGCCATCCCGCGGCTATTCATCCCCATGACGCTGCCCGGCGCCCGCATCGGCGTACTGGTGGACCCGGGCAACCCGCAGCACGTCTCGCCCGACTGGCAGAACTTCAACGCCGGCGGCGCGCCGGGTGCCGCCGCTCAGAGTGGCCCTGGGGACCTTGACTTCGACGCCAGCGGCAATCCGAATCTCAATCAGGTGGCGGCCTTCGCGGGGGCGGTGCGGTCCGGCGCTCTGCCGACGCATAGGGGCAGCGCGGCCGAGCTCCTTGCCACGGGCACTCACGGCACGGCGGTCATCACTTCGGCCATGCCGCTTGGGAAGACGGTCAAGGACATCAATCCGGCCGCGGATCCCGCGACGCTCAACGACCCGATCTGGGTGCTGACCGTCGAAGTGACGATCGCCGGCGAGGCGCCGTTCCCCGCCGTCTTCGGCCACAGGATCCCGATGGACAAGCTCGGCGCCGTGTCGCCCGGCGCGAAGCTTGCGGTCGCCGTGAACATGGCCAATCGCAACCAGGAAGTCGCGATCGACTGGACCCAGTCGCCGCTCGCGTGAGGCTCGTGGGTCGGGCCGGCGGGCCGGGTCGCCGGCCTTAGGGCGTGTCGAAGACGCCGGTGAGGACCAGCCTGGTCCCCCAGGCTTCCATGGCGCGCTGGAACTCGCGCTTCATCTGAGTCCAGCCGTGCGGCGTGGTGGAGTCGAACAACTCGTGCGGCACGTCCAGCGAGAACAGCACGGTTGCGAACCGGCTCGCCTCAGGCCCGTAGAGGGCCTGGTCGAGCTTCGCGATCACTATGTAGTACTGAGTTTGGCGCACCGCCGGTGACATCCTGGTCAGCAGAACGTCGGGCGACCCCGCGTCGATGAAGTCCTTGTCCGTGCCGAAAGGTATCGAGGACGGCGGCCCCAGCAAACCTGCGTGGTAGTAGCCGGAAAACGAGATCGAAGTGCTGAAGACGTCGGGGTGGCGGCTCGCCAAAGCCGGAGCGCAGTAGCCGCCCTGCGAGGCCCCAAGGGTGGCACGTGCCCTGGCGTCGGCAATGGTCAGGTAGTGCGAGTCGATGTACGGGACGACCTGGTTCACGACGTACTTGTCGAACCATTCCCTGCCGTCGAACGAATCCGTGCACTCGGAGTCGGTGATGGGTCCGCCTGCGGTGCTCATCGCGACCACGATTGCGGCCGGCATGTAGCCCTTGTCGGTCAAGCTGTCGAGCAGGCCGGAGACGCCCATCGCCTCGTTCCAGTGCTCGAACGCGTACGGCGCCTCGTAGATAACCGGATACCTGCGCTTGCCCTTGGGGTTGTATCCGGGCGGGGTCACGATCGTGACCTCGGCGTAGTTCTCGCCGCCGGTCCACGGGGCGGGCTGTATCCCCACGCTTCTGGCCGTGCCCACGCCACTTGGTATCCACGCGTGCCACGGAGTGAGGTCGGTGTAGGTGCGCGTGGGCACCGGCGTGGCGGAGTCCGCGGGCGATGTCGAGGGCTGGGCTGCGGCCGAAGCCGAGGCTGTTGGCGAAGCTGTGGCGGCGGGGGGAATGCTCGGGTCCGAGCTTGCATCCGAGACCAGCCCGATCGATGGGTCGGGGGTCAATACCGGGCCGCCCAGTCCGATCGGCGGCGGCCCTCCGTAGAGCATGTGCACGTCCACCGTGTAGTTCACGAGATCGCTGAACACCGGCGCCGTGGCGGCCAGGACCACGACGGCGAGCGCAACGGCGCCGATGCGCCGCGCGGCTCGTCCCCGCATTTCGCGCTGCTCCACGCCGGCGCGAACGATATCGATCGTGTTGGTGATCGCAGGGCGCGCGACGACGGCCATAGCCGCTCCCGCCCAGGCGGCAACCAGGCCGCTCATCACCAGCGCCGCGACCGAGATCAGCCAGCCGCCCAAATCGAAGACGCCCGCCGGGCCATTGGACGCCATCGCCGATCTGGTCAGCGCGATGAATGTATCCATGAACAGGGCTGTCGCACCAGCGAAGCCGGCGAGGACAGCGGGGCGCAGCCGGTTGGAGACGATCGCCGAGGTTGCGGCCACGATGCCGCCGAGAAGGAGCGAACCTACGAGCTGCGCCCTGTCCGGGTCGAACCCCATCTGCCCGAACACATCGTTCATCTGGGCCATCCAATGGAGCGCGAAGGCCGCGACTACGAAGAGCACCGCCAGCAGCGTCCCCCAGGCCGAATCCCGGAGCGAGCTCCAGGCCGCGTTCACAGCGCGGCCAACGTACCGGGCCAGGGGATGGCCGCGTGCGGCATCCATCATCGTCATGAGCGGCCTACCTCCGACCGGGATCCCATCCGTGGTGGGGGAGTGCGGAGCGGCCGGCGCCGGGACCGTGACGGGGGCGTTCGGATCCAGACCCACTATCGTGGCGGCGACATCCCAGGCACTGCCGACCACGGGCGACGCGACCTCAGGTCCTGCGGCCGGTTGCGAAACACGCGGTTCGGCCGCCCCATCAGCCATTTTGTCGTGCGGTGACGCCACCCCTGGTCTCCCTCTCTTGCTGAGGCTCGTAGCCTATCATTCCGGCCCGGGGCGCCGTGCCCGTCCTACCCGAAGACGCCGGTGGCTACCAGGCGTGTGCCCCAGGCCATGAATGCGCTGGGAGTCTCGTTGCGAACCTGCACCCACCCGTGCGGATCCGTCGCGACGATGCCCAGGTGCGGATATCCATCCGTCGCGAGGATCTTCTCGAACGCGGTCGTTTGTTCGCCGTACCAGGGCTGATCCGGCTTGGCGATCAGGATGAAGAACAGGTCCGGACGCAAGGCGGCGTCCAGCTTGCCGGCCTGGATGTCGGGGGAGTTGGCCTCGATGATCGTCTTGCCGGACCCGAACGCCATCAAGGACGCGGCCCCACCGAAGCCCGCATGGAAATAGCCCGAGAATGAGATCGACGTCCCGAATACCTCCGGATGGCGCAGCATCAGATTCGCGGCGCAGAACCCGCCCTGCGACATGCCGGCCACGGCCCTGGCCTTGCGGGTCGCGATCGTCGGGTAGTGCGAGTCCACGTAGGCGACGATGGTCTTGCTCACGTACGTGTCGAACCACTCGCGACCGTCGTACGAGTCCGCGCACTGCGAGTCCACGTAGTAGCCCCCCGCGGAGCTTATGAAGGCGACGATAGACGCCGGCATATCCCCGTTGTCGATGAGCGAATCGAGCGCAAAGCCGACGCTCGTCCCGCCGTCCCAGAGAGAGTACGGGCTCGGAGTCTCGTAGATGACCGGGTACTTCACGCTGCCGTGCGGGTCATAGCCGGGCGGGGTGTAGATGACGACCTCCGCCGTCTTTGCTGCACCTTTCCAGGGCGGCGTCATGGCGACCTTCGTCACGCGACCGGTTCCCGATGGCTTCCAGGCCAGCCAGGGTCTTTCGGCAAGGGAGATCGTGGGCTTGGCGGTTGGCGGTGTGGAAGGCGACGCGGAGACCGACGGCGAGGACGCCCCGGGTGTGGGAGTCGCGGCCGGCACGAGCGTGGGCCCGGAGTCCACGCCCAGCCCCTGGAGGGCCGGCCCACCGTGCAGCATCCTGGCATCGGGCGTGAGATTCACGAGATCGTTGAAGACCGGCACGGTCATCACGGCCAGCACCGCGATGAGCGCAACTGCGGCCGTTCTGTAGGCGGCCTGCCGGTCCACTCCGCGCCTGCGGGTGACTGCCACAACGGTCTGGACGGCGTTGACCAGAGACGGCCTGATTCCGCCGGCGAGCGTTGCGCCCACCCAACCGCAAACCAGCACGAAGAACGCCAGTGTCAGGGCCGTGATGAGCCACCCGCCGAGATCGAACGTGCCGAGGGCGCCGCTGGCCTTGAGCGCGTCGGACGTCTCGTTCGCGAAGGTCTCGACGAAAAGCAGCGTGGCAACAGCGGCCCCGTACAGAGAAGCCCGGCCGATCCGCGCGTCTACCAGTGCCGAGGCCGCGCCCGCGATACCTCCGAAGATGAGCGCGCTTATCAGCTGCGCACGGCCCGGATCGAAGCCCATGTTCACGAACGTCGTGTCCGAGTCGTACATCGCGTTGAAGACGAACACGGCCGCCAGGACGGCGAGTGCTCCGGCCGCTCCCGCGACTCCGACGGCCATCCGCCTGGCGGAAGAGAACGGGACGGCAGAGCTCGGCTCCGGCCCCGGTTCGGTCTTTGAGTTGTAGCGCCGTTCTTTCAGTGCGCGCTCGCGAATGTTGCTCGGAGGCAAGGCCTGCATCCCTCTCTCTTGACCCACTGCGTGCGTGCTAAGACTAGCAAGAGACTACCGAGGGCAAGGGATGAGTGCTGCCGAGTTCGGAAGGCCACCTGGTGGGCCCACCTGGCGGATCGGGCAGGCCGGTGAATCGACAACGCCGCAGGTGGGGCCCGGCGCGGGCTAGTCTCGGCGACACCCGCAGGTCGCGCCCGGCGCGAACTCGTCATGCAGGCCGAAATCCGGAGGAATGGCAATGCCGAAGATCACGCCCAACTTGTGGTTTGACGGGAACGCCGAGGAGGCGGCCCAGTTCTACGTTTCCTTGCTTCCCGACAGCCGGATCGAAAACGTCTGGAGGTCGCCGGCAGACAATCCGAGCACGCCCGCCGGGGCCGTTCTCCTGGTCGATTTCACGGTCGCCGGCCAGCGCTTCACCGCTATCAACGGCGGGCCGCAATTCTCGTTCACGGAGGCGGTGTCGTTCGTGATCGACTGCGAGGACCAGGCGGAGGTAGACCGGCTCTGGGACGCGTTGACGGCGGACGGCGGCGAGCCGGGCCGGTGCGGCTGGCTCAAGGACCGATTCGGCATGTCGTGGCAAGTCGTCCCGCGGGAGCTTGGCGAACTGCTCGGAAGTCCGCAGCGCGAAGGCGCCGGCCGCGCCATGGAGGCGATGCTGCGCATGGACAAGATCGACGTGGGCGAGCTCCGCCGCGCCTTCGCTGGCTGACTACACCTAGCCCCGGAAATCCGGCCGGTCGAGCACTCGAAGCCACGAGCCGTCGGGCTGGCGCCGCACGACCTGCGCGCGGGCTCCGGCCTCATCCCTGGCGGGTGTGGCAGTCAGCCCCAGATCGCCGATGAGCACCGTAGGCAGAGGCTCCTCCATTCCGAATTGCGGCCGCGACGACACCATCTTCTCGAACAGGTCGCGGATGGCCGCCCGCCCCACGGTCATCTGCCCGGGCGGGAATGCCATTACGGCGTCCGGCTCGTACAGCGCGGCCATCCCTTCGGCGTCGCCCGCGTTGGCGCGCTCCACGAACAAGCGGGTGAGGTCCTCTGGTTGTTTCGCGACGGGATTCGTGCTCTTCATTCGTCTGACTCCGGGTGCGGGATCGTGTTGGTACGACGACACACTGGGGGGCATACCTGACAGAAACCGGCAGTTTCCAGTACATGCCCATATTGTGCCGGCACGCGGGACGACGGCCTCCGCCGGATCGAGAGGCGAGTAGTCACGGCGTGGCCGGAGCGCAGGCCCTTGACGCGGGCAAGCCGAATCGGTCAGGGTGAGACCATGCCTCAGCACCCGCTGCCCGCTCCCGGCCCGGTCACGCGTCTCGGGCGCCTTGTGCAGCCGGCGGACGCGAACGAACACGGGACCCTATTCGGCGGCGAGGCGATGCGCTTCATGGACGAAGCCGCCGCAGTGGCCGCGATCCGCTACTCGCGCGGGTCCGTGGTGACGGCCCATGTCGACGCCGTGGACTTTCGGGCTTCGGTGCCGATCGGCGCATTTCTCGAGGCGAGTGCTCGAGTCGTGGGCGTTGGTCGTACGTCCATGCTCGTCGAGGTGATTCTGGAGTCGGAGGACCGGCACACGGCCGCGCGAACGATCACCACGACCGGGCGCTTCGTCTTCGTCGCAATCGACGGCGGCGGCAAGCCGCGCGTCGTGGTTGCCGGGGACTGAGCGGCCTCCCCTCAGGCTCGCCTAGGCGTCGAGCTTGCCCTTGCGGGAACGATTTCTCCACGGCAGCGGGACGTACTCGTCGTCCACGTCGTCGGTGAGGGCGACCAGCTTGGTCGAGAGGGCGGCCTGCTCATCCCTCGTGAGCCCCAGGAAGCGGAAGGCCAGGAGTGCTTGCCGTCCGCTCGGATCGTCGGGATCGGCCTCCACCCGAACTACTTCCGCCTCGCAGTCGAACGATTGGTCGGGGGCGAGGAGGATCGACACCGGCATCTGCTTGCCCGGGTCCACCGGTCCGTCGGAGATGCAGAAGAATCCGCCGACGCCCACGTTCGTCGTTCGTCCGGATATTGGCGCGCCCTCTCCCGGATACAGGGACACCGGGACCGCGAGTCTGGCGCGACTGTGGGCTCGCTTCGACGGCGGATCCCACAGATCGGGCCGCATGAGGACCACCATCAGGCCGTCCATGCCGATGTGCCACAGCACCATCGTTTCGGCGGTCTGGGTTCCTCCGTCGCCGTGGTTCAGGACGAGACGGACGGGTCGTTCGGGATAGACAAGCTCACCCAGCGACTCATCGATCCGGATCCACAGCTCGTGCCGCGTGAGGTTCGCGATCCTCGCGGGGTGGCTTTCCCATGACTCGCCGGCCCGGGTCTCGAGCATCACCCGAGTAGTAATCGCTGGTTCGTTCGCGTAATCCATCACGACGCAACCTGGCTTGGAGTTGGCCTCTTCCTAGTTCTCGGATCAGAAGCCGGCGCCCTGAAGGCTCGCCGGCGGAGTTCGCCCGAATATCCTCCGAACGTGCGTCATGTTCAAGTAGAAGACCACGCACGCTTGAGCCGCGATTCCCAGGAAATCCGTGAATGTGATGTCCCAATGCATCACCACGCTGAGGAGCACGTCGAGCGCCGCGAGACCCGCGAGCGAGGCACTAAGACGGATCGCGGTCGGCCACACACCGGGCTCCATCCGCCAGATCCTCGGCGCGACCATGAAGCCGTAGATGGCGCAGGCGAAGTAGGCCAGACCCTGCGCGGCGTCGACGAGACCCCAGAACGTCTCGTCGTAGGAGAAGCGGTCGTTGGCCCAGTACGCGAAGATCCAGACGACGTAGAGGCTGGTGATCCCGACCGCGATCTCCACGAGGGTCAGGATCGCGATGCCGAATGGCCGATCTACGGGCGCGGCCTGCGGACGGACCGTGTTGGCCGCGTATGTCGGGCCCGCCGCATATGCCGGCGCCGCCGCATATGCCGGGCCAGTCGCCGATGCCCCGGGAATGAGCCATGTGGGAACCTGGTTCATTCCGCAACCGGGGCAGAACTGCGCGCCCGTGGGAAACTGACCGCCGCAGCGGACGCATACGGACATCTCCATCGCCGGGAGCCCTCCCTGTGTCGATGCGTTCACCGCCCCGGAGATGTTTCGGGGCTCTCCACACCGGGACACCATAACCCACCGAGGGTGGTGCCGTGACGCCTCCGGGCGCCCGAAGGCTCGGTCCTTGCCGGCATAGTACTTACGAGCCGGTTCCCATTGCGTGCCATGGCTCTACAAGTACATGGGATGACAAACACGCGAATCGGGCGTCGCGTTCTCGGACGCGGGGTTGGGACGGATCCGCGCCAGGCACGCCTGCTCGTTCTGCTGGCGATCGTGTGCGCTGTGCTCACGGGCCTCCTGCTGGCCGCGGAGGTCACGTGGGCGCCTGCCCAGTCCGTGCCCGGACTCCTCGCGATCACCGCCTCGTGCGGCGCCACGCTCGCGGTCGCGGTGATCCTCCTGGGCCTTGGCAAGTGGGTCTACGGGCTCAACGTCGCCGGCCTCGTGATGATGGCACTGGGCATGGCGGCAGGTGCCGTGGTTCCCGACGGCCTGGACGCCGCGGCGGTCCTTCCGCTTGCCGGCGCGATCCTGACACTGCACGAGCAGCGAGGCAGGCCGCTTGCCGTCATGTTCGTCCTTGCGTACGCCGCGGCGATGGCCGGCGAATGGGCGGCATACGTCTACGGAGGTGCGAGCAAGGCTGTCGGTGCCAGCTGGCCGCAATCGCTGATCGAGTCGGGATTCATGCTTGCGTTCGTATACATCCTGGTCTGGTGGGTAGGCGAACGCTGGTGGTCCGCGACCGCGAGCGCACAGCACGCAATGGCGAGCCAGAGACGGCTCCTCGAAGTCAACGAAAGACTCCTTTCCACGCTCGACTCCCAGGGCGTGCTCGATCTGATAGCCGATTCACTGAAGCCGGTGCTCTCCTACGACAACCTCACGATCTACCGTGTCGATCGCGTCGCGGGCGTCGTACGGCCGATGGTTGCGCGTGACCGCTTCGCTCAGCTGATCATGGGGACCTCGTTCCCGCTGGACAGGGGAGTGACGGGCTGGGTCGTGGCGCACGGCGAGGCCCAGCGCGTCAACGACATCCACCTCGATGCGCGCGCGGCGACCATCCCCGGCACTCCCGACGAGCCCGAGTCCTTGATCGTGGTGCCGCTCCTGGTCCGCGGCGAGGTTGTGGGCACGCTCAACGTGGGCCGGATGGGCGGAGCCGAGGCGCACTTCAGCGCCGGTGAATTCGAGCTCGCGCGCCTCTTCGCCGGTCAGGCGTCGATCGCGATTCAGAACGCCGAGGTGCACGGCGCGGTCAGGAACCGGGCGGAGACGGACGCCCTGACCGGGCTGCGCAACCGTGGAGCCTTCGACGCTCGGCTGGAGGCCGTGCTCCGCGACGAGTCTCAGCGGCCCAGCGCCCTGATCATGATCGACCTGGACGGCTTCAAGGACTACAACGACCAGTACGGACATCAGGTGGGCGACTCGGTGCTGCAGACTGTCGGTCGAGCCATCGACTCAACCGTTCGAGTGCGAGACCTCAGCTTCCGCTACGGCGGCGACGAGTTCGCGATCGTGCTGCCTCGGACGGGTATCGGCCAGGCGGTTCAGGTTGCCGATCGTGTCCTGGTGGCGATCGAGGAGTACACCGCTTCGGCCGGCTCGCTCACCGCGAGCGCGGGCGTGGCCGGCCACCCTCTCCACGCGGCGGACAAATCGGGCCTGATTGCGGCGGCAGACGCCGCCCTGTATCGCGCGAAGGCGGCGGGCGGCGCTCGCACCGCAGTCTGGGGTCGCGAGTCGGTTGGCCCACGCAGATAAACGGATCGACGGGTCGAATGGACGACCCGTCGATCACCTTCCCCCGTCTTCGCCGCGCAGGGCGACTCGGGTTTACCTGGATGCGCTTGCCCGTCGCTGCGTCACGAAGACCGCCGCGACCAGTCCGCCCAGGGCCGAAACGATCAGCAATGGGAGGAGGGGAGTCGAGCCGTCAGTGGGCGCGTCACCGGCCGTGCTGGTCGGCGGCGTCGTTGGCGGCGTCGTGGGCGGCGTCGTGGGTGAGCCCGCCGGGGCGCCTACTCTGGCATTCATCGTGGCAGAGCAGATGGCCAGGCCTCCGCCGCCGAGGGCGGAGCCGTTGCACTGGTTGACCGTCACGACCAGCGCGGAGGCCATCGTGCCGGCTGCGGAACAGGTCAGCTGAACCAGGGTGCCGCCATTGGCCGAGCCGTTGCACTGGGTTATTGCCGCGTCGGTGGTCGTAGCCGGGAACGGGGTGCAGCCCGTGGTGAGGCCGTCGCCGGACCCGACGCACTGGTTGACCGTGACGGCTGTCGAGCCCGGAGCGCCATCCACGAAGTAATTGTCGATCGTGGCTGTGCAGCGGAGCGTGGCGCCCCCGCCGTTGGCGGAGCCGTCGCACTGAGTAACGGCCGTTACCGGCGCCGCCGCGGCAGTCGTGGTGGTGGTGCAGGTGTGGCCGTTGGCACCGTCGGTAGGAGCGCCCGCAGAGCCGAGGCACTCGTGGACGGTGATGGTCGCGGATCCGCCGGTCGACGTGATCGAGTTCACGATCGTGACCTCGCAGATGATGCCCTGCCCGCCGGCATTGCCGACGCCCGTGGCACAGGCTCCGGTTGCGGCGAGCGGTGCTGCTGCCACCGGCGCTGCGGTCATGACCGACACAGGCACAAGCAGCGCGAGCACCGCCAGGCCCCTGATGAGAAACGTACGCATGGGACACCTACGTCTAGCAAGTGGTGGCCCGTGGTGCAGTTTGCCGGTGTACCAACGCCGTGCGCCATGCCCGCGGCCACCAATGGTGTTCGGGCGAGGGTTCGCGGACGTATGGCGCCCCTGACTCGCCAATGAAAGCCGTGAGGCCACGGTCAGACTGCGCTCTCGGCCGCGCGGTGTCATTACAGTGCGTAATGAGCCGTCGCCCGGTCCCGGCAGGTTGCCCCATCTCCGACGACGCGCGGCCGCCTCCTCAGGCTGCTTGCGCGCGCCTGCGTGGCTGCGGCCTACCGGTCGGGTCCGCGGTCCTGCGTCCGTCCGCCGCCGGCTCAGGCTCAGTGGCTTGATCGCCGTCTCGATCGATCTTGAACCTGGCCGTGGAGCCCTGAAGCTCGCCGGCGATGGTCGTCAGGGCCGCCGCCGCGTGCTGGACTTCCTTGGCCTGCTCCGAGACCTCGCGCGTGCTCTCGGCAACTCGCTCGGCCGAGGCCGCGTTCTCCTGGCTGATCGCGGCGACGTTCTCGACGACCTGCAGCGCCTCGCGGATGCCGGTAGCCGCCTCTTCGGTCCGCTCCATGTTCCCGGCAATCACGGTCGATACCTGCTCGATCGCCGACGTCAGATCGTCCATCACACCGGCCACGGTCTGGTTCGCATCTATCAGGTCGGTCGTCTCGCGCTGGGTTACCGCGGCCGACTGGATCAATTCGTCGAGTGCCTGGCCCGAGTGCTGGGCGAGTGTCGCGCCCTGGTGGACCTTGTCCAGCGCGATGTCCATTGCCGAGGACGCATTGCGAGCGCTGGCTTGAACGGTGCCGATGATCGCCCCGATCTCCTTCGTGGCGGCGGCCGACTTCTCGGCGAGCTTGCGGACTTCGCTGGCGACAACCGCGAAACCCTTGCCCTGCTCTCCGGCCCGGGCCGCCTCGATGGCGGCNNGATGGCGGCGTTCAGGGCGAGCAGGTTCGTCTGGGCTGCTATGTCCTCGATCGTGGCGACGATCTCGCCGATCTGCTCGGCGTGCGCGTTGGTCTCCGCAATGATGGCGGCTGAGGAGTCTACGGCCTGCTCGATCGATTCCATCTGCGCAAGTGTCTGGCGGAGTGCGTCGGAACCGCGCTCGGCGGTCGCAACGGCCTTTCTCGTGGCCGACGCAACGGCTTCCGAGCTGGTGCGGGCAGTCTCGACGGCCCGGGCGATGTGGGTCGCCGTCTGGGTAAGGCTGTCGGTGGCCCGCGCCTGATCTCTGGCGGCCTCGGCGATGGCATCTACCGAGCCGGCGATGCGGTGGATGCTGGCGTTTGCGCGCGTAACGGCGGCGGCCTCGTTGTTGGTGGCCTCGGCCATCTGCGAGATCGTGAGCGAGATGCCCTGCGTGGCCTCGCCCGACGAATCAGCCGTTCCGGACAGATTCGCGCTTACGGTGCGGAGCCGGGCTGCCCGCCTGTTGAGCGTGTACATGAGGCCGCGGAGGCTCGACGACTCGGAGTTGAAGGTAGCGACCACCACGCCGGCATCCACTGCCCTGTTGATCGACTTGACGATGCCCGTGTCGTTGATGGGCGTTGCGAGCGCGTCGTAGCCCTTGCCGGCCATGGCTTCGATGGCGGCGGCGCGGATCGGCAGATTCCAGGCAAGGCCGGGCTCGGGGACGATCCACTCCACGCTGGCGTTGTACGGCCGGAGTTCGTCGGCGGCCGCGAGAACGCCGTCACGGACCGGATACCAGAACGAGCTGTCCTCGATCCCGATGACGGCGATGCGCAGCTTCCGCGACGACGCCTTCATGGGCCTGGGCCCGTGTTCGATCGTGGCCTGCGATCGAATGACGCCCTTGCCGGGCTGCCAGAACTGCTGATGGTTGGCCGCGGTGACCAGATCCATCGATGTAACCATGCGCGAGTCGGTCGGCTGCCATCCCGCCGCCAGGTGGTTGAACAGGTGGATGGCCGCGTCGTGGCCCTGGGCATACGGATCCTGGCCGATCGTGGCGGAGACGACGCCCTTGATGACGAAAGGCATCAGCTCATCTGTGAGGTCGTGCGTGATCAGCGTGATGCGGCCGGAGAGACCCGCCGCCGCGACGGCCTGCGCCGGGCCGACCGTCGGTCCGGTGCAATAGAGTCCAACCAGCCGCGGGTACTTCTTCATGAGCGCAGCCAGGGGAAGGCTGTCGCCGGGCCCGCATTTGACCAGTTCGGTGACCTGGAGCTCCGGATACTTCTCGCGCAATGCGGCCTGGAACCCTCTGCGCCGGACCTCATAACCCGCGTGGTTCAGGTCGCCCGACAGGATGACGACCTGCCCGCGCCCGCTCGTGAGCCGCCCCATGTGCTCGCCGCATATCTGGCCCTGCAGGTATCCATCCGGACCTACATAGAGCAGGCGGCGGCACGGCTCGTCCGTCACGCTGTTCAGCTGGGCCGCGCCTTCAGAGACGCTCGTCGAGATCCGGTTGAATACGCCGGCGAGGCGGCCAACCTCAGGAGCGCACGTGGAATCGACGACGACGGCGCGCAACTGCGGATCCATCCGATTGGTCAGGTCGCCCTGGGCGACCGCCGCGAGCATGTCCGATAGGGCTACGATCTCCTGCGACGCCAGCGCTTCGGTCGCGGTCGCGATCTGTACAAGCGGGCGGGAAATCGTCAGGCGAACGATCCCGAACGTGACGGCCCAGCCTGCCACGATGCCCAGACCCAGGACTGCGTCCGAACCGCCGAGGACCGAGATTCCGGCAATGGCGGGCAGCGCCCACAGCGCCAGACAGGCCAGACCCAGGGCCAGCCCGGCGTAGATCGTTCCGCGAAGGATCAACGCGCGTCCAGCTCGGATCCTCGAATGCCCGTTCGTCGCAGTCATACTTGGTGCACTCCCGGTCCAGGCTCGCGCTTCGTCCGACACGGGGGCCGTCGGCACACGGCACAGAGCCTTCCAGTCCGCCGCTCCACTCAACTTGGGCGGACGTACGTGGGAGTCATCGGCTCATGGGGCGTTCGGCAATAGCCGGATTCGGGGCATACCCCTACGGTTCCCGGGCTGAACGGCTTGCCTAGGCTGCGAGGCCCGCGGCGAGAGTCAGGGCGCTGCGCGATCGGTTCAGGATGTAGAGGTGGTAGCCCGGCGCTCCATGCGCCAGGAGATCGCGTATCTGGGTCAGGGCCCAGTCGATGCCGAGCGCTTCGATGATTTCGGGCTGGTCGCCGGCCGCTTCCACGCGCCGGACCAGCCGTTCCGGTAGCGAGGCACCGCACATGCCGGTTATGCGCGTGGCCTGACGGAGCGAAAGCACAGGCATGATGCCCGGCACAATCGGCACGGCTATCCCGGCCGCCCGGCACCTGTCCACGAAGCGGTAGTAGGCGTCGTTGTCGAAGAACAGCTGTGTGGTGACGAACGATGCCCCGGCGTCCACCTTGCGCTTGAGATTGGCCAGGTCGGCATCGAATGAGGGAGCTTCCGGGTGCTTCTCCGGATATCCCCCGACGCCCAGGCACAGGTCGGGGTGCAGGCCCTTCAGCAGGGCAACCACGTCGGAGCCGAAACGCAGCCCGTCGTGGAACGCGCTCTCCGGCGTGGAGCCGCCGGGCAGGTCGCCGCGCAAGGCCATGATGTTGCGGATCCCTCGCGCGTAGTGCGCATGCGCCACGGCCGCCACCTCGTCTCGAGTGTGGTTGACCGCGGTCAGGTGCGGCATCACCGTGAAGCCGAATTCCTCCTTGAGGATCGACGAGACGTGGGCGGTACGTTCCTGGGTGCTGCCCCCGGCGCCGTACGTCACCGAGACGAAATCCGGCTCGATCCGCCTCAATGCCGCCGCGGTCTCGCGCAATGCCTGGACGCCGGCTTCGTCCTTGGGCGGGAAGAACTCCAGCGATCGAAGCGGCCTGCCCTCATCGAGCAACTCGGAGATGGGTCTGTCGGACGGTGGCGGCTGGTGGGCGGACATGGATTCGATGATAGGCGCAAAGACGGGACGGGAAGTGATCGGACGCGCGGCGGGTATGTTCGGCCGGACGACCTAAACCTTAAGGTTGCGGAGCCAATCCGTTGAGTAGGGCCTTCATGAGATACCTGTCCCATGGGCCTGATCCGACCGGTGCGGGTACCGTCGAGGACAGGCGCTTCTGAGGTTGGCTAGCAGAGCCATGGCTAGAGGGGCCTCGGTGACGCGCTACAAGGACACGAATGACGGCCCGGGCATCGCTATGTCTGCGGCCGATCCGGAGGAGTGCGCGCCGCCGTCTTGGGCGAGTGTCCCGACGCCCACGAGTCGTGAAAGGACCGGTAATGCAAGCACGCGTCAATCGGATCTTGGGAGTGGCGGCGGCGTCGCTCCTGGTAGTGACGGCGATCGCCGCCACGAGGTCGGCACCAATCGTGGCCAACTCTCACGTGGTCAACCCGTACGCCGGCGCCGCGGGGTACGTGGACCCGAGCTACGCCTACCAGGTGGAGCGGTCGGCCAAGGCCATGGACGCCTCGAACCCGCAGCTCGCGGCCGCAATGCGCGTCGTCGAGCAGCAGTCCACGGCGGTGTGGCTCCCCAGCATCGCCTCGATCGCCGGGCCGGCTTCTCCTCAGCCCGCCAATGGCTACAGCCTGAAGGGACATCTCGACAACGCCGTCGCTCAGATGAACAGCAACGGCGGTACGCCGGTTGTGATCACCCTCGTGATCTACGACGCTCCCGGCCGTGACTGCGGCGCAACGGCATCGGCGGGCGAACTCACCACGGACGGGTTCGGGTTCACCCGCTATATGACTCAGTACATCGACCCGATCGCGGCACTACTCAACGACTCGAAGTACGCCGACCTTCGCATCGCGCTGGTCATCGAGCCCGACGGCCTGCCGAACATGGTCACGAACCTCGTGAGCCAGAACTGGATCGCCCCGCAGACGGTGATCAACTGCAACGCGGCCCACAACTGGGTCGACGGTGCGGTCATCTACTCTCTCGGCAAGTTCCACCCGATCGTGAACGCCTATACGTTCCTCGACATCGCCAACTCCACCTGGCTCGGCTGGTCGTCAAACCAGGACTTGGCCGCCACCTACTACGCGAACCTGATCACCGGATCGAAGGCCTCCGGCGCACTGCCGGACGGGTTCAACTCCGTCGACGGCTTCTCGTCCAACGTCTCCAACTTCGTGCCTACGACCGAGCCCTTCTTCACGGCTAGCAAGCCGGTCGACGCGACGAGTGCCACGTTCTACGACAGCAACGCGACGGTCGACGAGCTCGGCTACGCCACCGCGGAGCTTGCCAAGCTCAAGGCCAAGGGCTTCACCGCCAACACCGGCTGGATCATGGACACCGGCCGCAACGGCTGGGGCGGTCCGAACCGACCGACCAAGGCCAGCACCAGCACGTCAGTCAATACATTCATCGATCAGTCGAGGATCGACCGCCGAACCACCCGCGCCGCCTATTGCAACCCAGACGGCGCCGGTATCGGTGCGCTGCCGAGCGCCACCCCGTCCGGAAGCCCCGGCATCTGGGCCAACGTCTGGGTCAAGCCCCCGGGCCAGTCCGACGGCGGTGCCACCAGCGGCATCGCGGGCTACGATTCCAACTGCGACCCGTCCAAGACCGTTTCCATGAAGACCCAGCTAACGGGCGCGCTCCCCAACGCCCCCAGAGCGGGCACCTGGTTCCCGCAGCAGTTCCAGCAGCTTGTGGCGAACGCCTATCCCGCGCTCAACGGCTACAGCCCGGCCACGAACGGCCCACCAAGCACCGCGACTCCGGCCGCGGGGGCCTCTTGTATCGTCAACGGGGCGCCCAAGGTGAGCGCCACCGGTGTCTGGTACCCGGACGCGAGGTGGGTCAACACCACCGCCCTCGGGCAGCAGTACACGGGCTTCCAGGCAACCGTTACCGTCGTCAACAACGGCACCGTGCCAACCACGGGCTGGAAGGTCACGTGGGTTTGGAAGACCGGCTCTGGGTGGGATAGCGTCGCGACGTTCCAGAGCTTCTGGAACGGCAACGAGTCCCTGGGCTCGGACGGGAACACCGAGACCGTGACGAACATGAGCTACAACGGTGTCATCCAGCCCGGCCAGAGCACGACCTTCGGGTTCGTTGCGAACGTCAGCAACGGCATCGTTCCGTCGCCGAAACTGACCTGCACCGCAAGCTAACGCTTCGCGCAGCCACTCGAAGAGGACCGGCTTCGGCCGGTCCTCTGCTTTTGTACGGGCAGGCCATTCGTGGTGGCCGATCTTACCGGCACGTCTCACGCGCCGACCGTATTGGAATCGGCGTTCCGGCGGCCGACTCCCCACTGAGGGCTTTGCGATTGCCGCACGGGCATCGGACTCATCCTGAGTCCAAGCCTTGTCACGAGGTCGGGTCCAGGTGAGTTCCAGGCGAATCGCGCCGCGGCGGATGGTCGTATTCACTCCGGAGGCCGGGGGCTTCTATGTTGGAGAGGTCCTCGCCGGGATTGACGACGTCTGTGCCCATCATGACTCCCAGGCCGTGGTCGTCCAGACGGCCGTGGGCTGGCAGGCCTCGCTTGTGAATCACAATCCGACCAGCGATTACTACAGGCTCGGACGAAACCAACGGCTCGGGATGATCGTGGTCACGGCAACCGCGCACCCCGAGGAACTTGCCATCCTGTCGCAAAGCGACGAACCGATGGTCGCGGTCGCGGGTCCACACCCCAAGCCCGGCGGACCGTCGGTCGTCGTCGACAACGCCGGCGGGGCGGCCCAGGCAGTGAGGCACCTCGTCGCCCACGGGCATCGGAAGATCGGCTTCGTGGGCGCGTTCGTCCAGCACGACATCGTCGAGCGGTATCGAGGCTATCTCGCGGCCCTGGACGAAGCCGGCATCGAACTGGACCAGACCCTCGTGTACGGAGTCCAGGACGATCAGTCCCACGGTGGCACCGAGGCCGCCGAACTCATCCTGGAAGGGGGCGTGCCGCTGTCGGCCGTGTTCGTCTCAACGGACACGCACGCCGTCACGCTCATGGACGCGCTTCGGGAGGCCGGACTGAGAGTCCCGGACGACGTCGCGGTCATCGGCTTCGACGACTCGGACCTGGCCCAAACCGCCGTCCCGGCGCTCACCTCCATACGCCAGACCCCGAGCGCTCTCGGAACCGCGGCGGCGGACACGCTGCTCGATCTGGTCGACGGCGTTCCCGGCGCCGACGGCATGCACGTCCTGCCCACGGCCCTGATCCTGCGGCATTCGTGCGGCTGCTTCGAAACGCAACACGGGTTCGCGGAGTCGTCGCAAGACTGGAACGCGCCCGATTGGCAGGACCGCCTGCGAGAGATGCTGGAGCAAATGCTCGCGTCTCAACCGGCCGAGAGCAGCGCCCGTGATCTGGACGAGGCATGGCCGGGCGGTGAAATAGTGATCCGGGCGTTCGACGCGGCCGTTCGAGGCGTGTCCGCCTCGAACGTGGCCGGGCTGGATGGAGCGTGGCGAAGTGCCAGCATCCGAACTCGAAATTCCGAAACGCTCCTGGGTCTCGTAGACCTCTTCGAGTTCGTGGGTCTGTGCCGCCAGTCCGGTGCCGACGGTGATACCGAGGCGATCCGGCCCAGACTCGGCGGGTTCCTGGCGCAGGCGCGACTGGAGATCCTCCGTTACGCCTCGATTGCAGATCCACTCAGCCACCCCCAGGCGCCACGCATCGTGCGCGACTTGACCCGCTCGTTTCTGAGTCCGGGCTCCAACGGAGCCACGAGTCTCGATTGGCTGCGACACATCGAAGCTACGCGTGGGTGCCTGGCCTTGTGGGAGCCGGGCGACAAGGGACGCGTGCTCCGAATCGTTCGCTGGTACGGCGACACGCTGAGCGATGAACCGCTGGGGGCCGTGGTCGACCCGGAGGACTTCCCGCCGGCTGAATGGGTCGACGACAGTGCGGCGGACGGCCGGCCGAATACGGTAACCATCGTCCCGATTCTTACCCCGAGTCGCGACTGGGGCATCCTGGCCGCCATCCTGCCCAAGACGCACCGCTACTACGACGGCTTCTGGGCGCTTCAGTACGGGACGTCGCTCGTGGCCCTTTCCCTCGAACGCGACGTGACCGGCCAAACCTCGGCCTAGGCGGCGCGTATAGGGTGGATGCACCTCCTACTTCGGCTTCGGGGCCGTCGTCGCTGACCTTGTCCTGGGGCCCGGGCCGGCTCGCCCGGTCACTCGACCGGCGTGCCCACGCCTCCGGTGCACGGGCCTCCCGGCTCCCCGCCCTGCCCGCCGCCGGCGTACTGGTGCATGAAGTCGGCAAGCCGCGGGTCGGAAGCTTGCGGTATGTCGAGCTGTATGCCCCATGCGGTGGCGACGATCGGCGATGGAATCCCCGCGTAGGGGCTCAGGATCAGGTAGCGCTCGGAGCCCACATAGCTGGAGGTCACCAGCTGCTGGAGCAGGGCGATCTGATCGGCCGCCAGGGTCGGCTGATAGGTGATCCACACCGCGCCGTGTTCGAGCGAGTGCACGGCGTTTTCGTTCGGCACCGGCTGCGAGTAGACCCCGCAGTTGAGGGGAGTGGCGTTGTGCGCGCCGCCGGCCGGCGGAACCCGGTCGTAGGACACGGTTCCGGTCACGTGGGAGTGGTCGTTCTCGGCGAAGATCTGGAGGCCCGGCACCGGGGTCTTGGAGCCGCCCGCGCCGAAGGCGTTCGTGAGGCTGAGCGCCGCCACCACTATCACCGCCAGGAGCACGACAACGGCGCCCGCGGCAACTCCGATCCTGAGACGTCGATCGCGCGGCGAAGGGCCGCTATCGGCCGTGTCCGACGGCAGCTTGAGCCTTCGGCTGTTTCGGGTGTGTTGTGCCATTGCGAGCCGGCTCCGATGTGGTTGGGCTTTGGAGTCTAGCCGCCGAATCGCGCCCAACCCTGAGCGTGCTCCATAAGTCCCGGCGCACGGATCGGGTAGGGGCTACGCCCAATGGGCGGGACGGCTCCGATCGGGCGGCAGCGTCGTGGCTCGATTCCCCAGCGCTGACTCCAGCTGTGACTGCGTGAGGAACAGGGCGTTCGCGAGGCCGGCGCCCCGGAGGTCGGCGCCGCGGAGGTCGGCGCCGGTGAGATCGGCGAGGGCAAGGTTCGCGCCGCGAAGGTCGGCACCGATCAGGCTCGCGCCGCGCAGGTCGGCGCCGCGAAGGTCCAGCGCGCGGAGGTCCGCGCCGATGAGGTCGGCGCCGCGTCGGTCCAGGCGCGCGCCCCGGGAGGCCGCGCGAGCAAGTGCGCTCGCCCGGCGGAGGAGCTCGTTCACGCGCAGCCGGTGGCCGGCCATGTCGAGCTTGCCTAGTGCCTCCGCGCTGCCGCGGGCCAGAGCCTCGGTCTCGTCGAGGGCCGCCCTCAACTCGGCCTGGATGGGGCGAGTCGCGGGCAGCGCGAGCGCCTCCGTCAGATACCAGAGCAGTTCGTGCAGCTGCCGCACAACCGCGAAGACTTCGAAAATGAGCGTCGCGCCGGCCCGATTGGTCCGCCAATTTGCGCCACCGAACGTCACCTGGGTTACGCGCTGCCCGGCGCCGAAGCAGTCGTAGGCGACGCAACCGGGGAAGCCGGTCTCTCGCAGGTTCGCGTGGATTCCGCAGCGGAAGTCCGCCTGCAGGTTTGGGCAGGGCCGCCCCGCCGGCTTGGAGATCGCGAAGTCCGACGATACGGAAAAGGCCGGCGCTACGCAGCACAGCCCGGAGCACTTGTCGCACTCCGCGTGCAGAACCGGATGCGTGGCGGCGTCTTCCAAGGTTCGTCCCCGATGTCGGTCCGCCGGGCCGGCGGCACGAGGAGGCAAGCTTAGCCCCGGTTGCGCCTGCCGGGCACGAGGACGGCGGCGGACCGGCCCCGGCCGGGCGGGTGAATACTCACATCCATGACAAGAGGCTTCGACGCGGTCAAGGCGATCACCATCGACGCATCTCCGGCCCGGGTCTGGCACGCGCTCACAGACCCTGCCGAGGTGAAGCAGTACATGCACGGCACCAATCTCGAGACGGACTGGACCGTGGGCGGCCCCATCCTCTGGAATGGTGAGTGGAAGGGCGGGTCCTACGTGGACAAGGGGACCGTCCTCGCATTCGAACCTGTGCGACTCCTGCAAGTCACGCATTGGAGTCCGATGGGCGGCACGCCGGACGAGCCCGACAACTACCACACCGTCACGTATGAACTGAGCGAGGCCGGCCCCCGAACCGTCCTGACCCTGCGCCAGGACAACAACGCCACGCAGGCCGAGGCGGACCAGATGGCGGACGCCAACTGGGGTCCCGTGCTGGAAGCTCTGAAGGCGATCGCCGAGGGCTAGCGTCGGCTGCTGCTCACAGCGCATGGCGCGCCGGTACTATCGCGCCGGGGCACGCGCCTTGAGCAGTCCCGTACTCTGTTGGCATGCCGATCGATAGTCGAAGACGAGGCACCGCGGCCTCGATCGGGCTGGCGCTGTTCGCGCTCGCGCTCGCCGGGTGTGGCGTAGCCGCCGATCCCGCGCGCATAGTCCCGGGTCCCACGGCTTCCTCGCCATGGTCGGATGCCGCACTTCCCGTCGCGAGTCTCGCAGCCGTGCAATCGGCCGATCAGGCGGGGGCGTCGCTGCCTCTGCCGAGTACGTCCTCGCCGGACCCCACGCTCGGTCCCACGCCGAAGCCGGTCCCGCCGAAGTCCTTCTGGTTCGATACCAGCGTCGTGGGCAACTTCGCGGAGCCGCCGGCGGGGGGACGCGATCACGCCGGCAAGTTCTACTCGGATCACAACTACTGGGCCTTCTGTGGCGCCGGCGCCGCGCGAGTCGCTCTTGAATTCGCGGGCAAGGGTCCGGGCTGGGTAGCAGGCAAGTGGCCGCTCACGACCTACATCGAGCCTTGGACGTCCGCAACCGGCACCAGGTCGTCGTGGAAAGACGGGGAGCTTTCGGACCAGGGCCGCGGCTACATGATGTATCTGGCCATTGCCGTACAGCCCCCGTCCTTCAAGGTTCCGGGCGTTGTGACCTTCGGAATGAAGGTCGACGAAACCGGCGGGAGTGTCGTTGGCACGACCGTCGCGCAGGCGGCCGCGGTCCTCAACTGGGAGGCTTCCGGCCACAAAGGGGAGATCGGCTATTTCGCGGCGCAGACTTCGAATGTCACGCCGGAGGCCTTCTACCGGGCGCTCGAGCAGGAGATCGGGGTCGATGGGTACCCCGCACTCGTTTCGGTCCTGACGGCCGGATACTGGGCGCAGGGAACGCGCTGGACCCTGCCGAACTGGGTCAACCGCGGCATCCCCCACTGGATCACGGTTGTCGGGTACGACGCCGCCAGCTTCTACTACGTCGACACGTGCTGGCGCAGTACCGGCTGCGGTCCCCGCGATCCGATCCTGACCGGGGCGCACCCTGGGACATGGGCCATACCCAAGTACACGTTGTACGAAGCGATGGTCTCCGGGTACGGGGGCTACGTCGCGCCGACGGTCAAGTAGCCGCCCCGGCCGGCCGAAGGCGCCCGTCATCGGGCCTTCGCAGGCGCCTAGCACTTCTCCGGCGTCGCCGTCAATCGGGTTAGTGGTCCTTGACGACTTGCCCCCGATGGGTGAATCCTGACCGCAACTTCGGTGCGCAGCCCGAAACTTTCGATTCGGCCGCCCAAGTCAGCCCCTCGGGGGATTGGGATGACTCGTAGCTACTCGATCTGGAAGTACCTGTTCACGATATTCACGCTGGTCGTCCTGGCGGCGCCCGTCGCCCTGGGCGCCCCAACGATCGCGCGTGCTGCCGACACCACCGTGTCGAGCGTCAACTTCAACGACTCCACCACGGGAACCTGGACGCAAAGTGGCGGACCCACGCTGACGTACGTCGATGACGGCGCCGGCGGCAAGGCCCTCAGCATCCTGCGTGCCGCGGACTACGAAGGCATCCAGTCGCCGACGGGCATGCTGGCGCACACCACCGTCTACACGTTCTCGATGCGCGCCAAGCTGCCCGACGGCGCCGCCGGCTCTACGAGCATCCGCTTCGTGGTGAAGCCCAACTACACCTGGGTGGGCAATACCACGATCGACGCTTCCGGCTGGAAGACCGTCACGGGCACCTACACGCTGCCCGACGACGTCGATCCCACGACCGCCCAGATCTACATCGGCAGCGACAATGCCGCCGACTCCAACCCGTATGCGCTCCTGATCGACGACATCCTGATCACGGCGCCGCTCGCGCCTCCGCCTGCCGCGACCGTCATCAGCACCGACTTCGAGAACGGCCTGGACGGCTGGGTGGCGCGCAACTCCCAGGGCACGCCCACCGTGGACCTGACCACGACCGAGGCTCACAGCCCCACCCACGCCGCTCTGATATCGAACCGCACCGGCCAGGGTGACGGCATCGGCCACGACGTCACCGGCATCATGAAGGCCGGCACGATCTATACGGTCACGGCCTGGGTCAAGTTCGTATCCGGCTCGCCCACGGACACGCTGTGGCTCAGCATGCGGCGCACGGTGGGCGGAAGCGATAGCTACGACACCGTCGCCCAGATCGCCGGCGTCCGGGGGGACGCCTGGACGCAGGTGAACGTCAACTACACGATGGGGACCGCGGACGCGGCCTTCATCTACTTCGAGACGACCTACCCCGACGGCACGGCGGCGTCATTCCTGGTCGACGACATCGTCATCCAGACGCAGGCCGGCCCCGTCATCGATCCCAACCTGACGCCCCTCAAGGGAACCGTCACCTTCCCGGTAGGTGTTGCGATCGATAACCGCGAGACCGTAGGCGCCTATGCGCAGCTCGTGAAGCAGCAGTTCGGCCAGATCACCCCCGAGAACTCGATGAAGCCCGAAGGGTGGTATGACGCGAGCAAGAACTTCCGGATCAATCCGGACGCGAAGACCCTCATGGACTTCGCGCAGGCGAACGGCGTCCGCGTTTGGGGCCACACCCTCGTCTGGCACTCGCAGACTCCGGACTGGTTCTTCCAGCACGACGACGGCACCCCGCTCACCTCGAGCGATGCCGACAAGGCGATTCTGCGGGCCCGCCTCCACGACCACATCTTCAACATCGCCCAGACGCTGAGCAGCATGTACGGGGCGTTCGGAAGCGCCACGAACCCGCTGGTGGGGTTCGACGTCGTCAACGAAGTCGTGTCGGACGGCACGACAGAGTCCGACGGCCTGCGACGAAGCGCCTGGTACAACGTCCTGGGAGCCGAGTACATCGACGACGCCTTCAACTACGCGAACACGGCGTTCAACCAGACGTACGCGGCCGCCGGCACGACCCGCCCGATCAAGCTGGCGATCAACGACTACAACACCGAGCAGTCCGGCAAGCGCCAGCGCCTCCACGACCTCGTCGCGGGCCTGCTCGGCCGCGGCATCCCGGTCGACATCGTGGGCAACCAGTTCCACCTCAGCCTTGCCACTCCCATCCAGTCGATCGACGACGCCCTCACGGCCTTCGAAGACCTGCCGGTCATGCAGGACGTGAGCGAGCTGGACATTCCCACGGGAACCCCGGTCGACCAGGCCAAGCTAATCGATCAGGGCTACTTCTACCGCGACCTGTTCGCGACCTTCCGTAACCACTCGTCTCACCTGTTCTCGGTGACTGTCTGGGGCCTGTACGACGGACGCAGCTGGCGCAGTTCGTCGGGCGCCCCGCTCCTCTTCAACGACAGTCTCAAGGCAAAGCCGGCCTTCACCGGCGCGATCAACGGCAAGCTCCCTGCGCGCATCCGCACCGGCAATGTGTTCCAGGGCAGCGTGCCGCTTGACGCCGGCGCCACTTCGTCGCTGGAATGGCAGAAGCTTCCGCTCTTCACCTTCGGCGACAACGGAAAGGTGAGCTTCCAGACGCGCTGGGAGACCGATCACCTGACCGCATTCGTCTCAGTGAAGGACGCCACCGTCGATGCAACCGATGCAGTTGCGTTCAACCTCGGCGGCACCGCCTATACCTTCAGCCGCGGCGGAACCGGCACCGTGTCCGGCGTCGCCCGGGAAGTCGGCGGCGGCTGGCAAGCTGTGGTCTCACTGCCGCTTACAGCCGCCAAGGTGGGCGACCAGCTTGCGCTGGACGTCGCCGCGACGGACGGCACCACGACGACCGGCTGGAACGATCCGGGGGCGACCGGCACTATGACGCTCGTCGAGCCCCTGTCCTTCGTGGACATCGCGCCGACGAACGTCGCTCCCACGATCGACGGCACCGAGGACCTGGTCTGGTCGCTGGCGAACACGGCCTCCACCGACAAGCAGATCTCCGGCACGGGCGGCGCGACCGCGACGGTCAAGACGCTCTGGCACGGCAATACGCTCTACGTACTCGCTCACGTGGTCGATCCCACGCTCGACAACACGTCCTCCAATCCGTGGGAGCAGGACTCGGTCGAGATCTTCATCGACAACGTGAATGCCAAGAACGGCTCGTACCGCGCCGACGACGCCCAGATGCGCATCAGCTACACGAACGTCCAGTCGTTCGGTACAGGCGATGAGGCCGCCCAGAAGGCTCGCCTCACCAGCGCAACGAGCGTCGTCTCCGACGGCTACATCGTCGAGGCGGCGATCAGCCTCCTGAACACCAGTACCGTCGGCTCGATGGTGGGCCTGGACTTCCAGGTCAACGACGGGACCGGCGGCAAGCGAACCGCCGTCAAGAGCTGGGCCGATCCCACCGGCAACGGGTATCAGAGCACCTCGCGCTGGGGCGTGGGACGGTTGGCCCAGGACGTCACGGTTCCGGTGCTCAGCGCTCCCTCTCCGCTCTATCTCACCGCGACCGCGAAGGACGGCTATCACGGCCTGACGGCGGCTGCCGCCGGAGTAACCGCGACGGACGCCTTCGATCCTTCCAGCGCATTGACGATCACCGGCAACGCGCCGTCGGTCCTCCCGATCGGCACGACAACGGTGACCTGGAAGGTGACCGACGCGGCCGGCAACAGCTCCACCGCTGTGCAGCAGGTGATCGTCGCGCGCCGGGTTTCCACCCTTCCGGTCTACTTCGGTGATCGGCGAGTCGAGGTCCGGCAGAACAGCTCGTTCGGGTTCGGTGCGGTCCTTGTGGCCGGCACGGCACCCTGCATGGCGGGTCAGACGCTGAGCTTCTCGCTCAGCGTCGATCCGGTCACGGGGCAGAAGGTGACCACGCTCATCGGTACCGCCAACACGAACCGGTTCGGCTTCGCGTTCCTCAATGTTCCGACAAGCCAGTGGGAGCCCGGGGTCTACAGGCTCACGGTCTCCTACGCCGGCAACAACAAGGGTTGTCTTGCGTCCTCGACGTCGGTCTCCATCGTCGTGGTCACGCCGAGGCATCCGCGGGTTGGCCCGGGTGGGTTCCTCTCGGACGTCGGCTGGGAGTCTCCCTCAAGCCTGGCGTCGCGAGAGGTTCGCCTCTAACCTCCCCGGAGGCGACTCGCAGAAGACGGCGGCCAATCGGCCGTCGTCTTCGATTCAGGGCCGGGGCGAATCCTGGACGCGGAGCGGCGCCGTGCTCGCACGCGTCACGAGACTCGTCGCAAGCTCCACTCGCGTTTCGGTGGGATGCTCGCCGGCGGCGAGGCGGATAACCAGTCGCGCGGCCGTGACCGCCATCTCGACGAGTGGTTGGCGGACCGTGGTCAGGGGCGGGTTGGCCCACTGGGCGGTGGGGATGTCGTCGAAGCCTACGACGCTCACGTCGTCGGGGATGCGGAGGCCAAGGTCGCGGGCCGCCAGGTATACGCCGAGCGCCTGGAGATCGTTCAGCGCGAAGATGGCCGTGGGACGCGTGGACGGATCCCGATCCAGGAGGATGAGCGCCTCACGGATCGCCTCGTTCACGTAGAAGTTGCCGTGGCGGATGAGGCTCGGATCTACCTCGACGCCGGCCGCGTCCATGGCGGCGCGGTATCCGTCGAGGCGGGCCCGGCTGCACAGGAGATTCTCCGGGCCCGCGATGACGCCTATGCGGCGGTGGCCGAGATCAAGCAGATGGCGCGTGGCAGTAAGGCCGCCGCTCCAGTTGGTGGCGCCTACAGACGGAGTGTCGTGCAGCGGTTCGCCGGTGGGATCGACAACCACGAGCGGTATCCCCCGACTGCGCAGCTGCGCCCGCATGTTGTCGTCGAGCGCCGACAGCACCACGATCACGCCCGCGGGACGGCGCGCCACGACATCCTCGATCCAGCCGCGGCCCGCGGCGTTGGATCCCTTCATCTCCGAGAGGACGAGCCCGAGATCGTTCTCCGACGCCACCCGGCCGGCGCCCTTTATGAACTCGCCGGCCCACTCGCTCTCGAACTCGTGGAATGCCAGTTCGAGGAGCGGGGCCCCGCGCGCCTTCCTCCGAGTCGGCGTGTAGCCTTGCTCGCGCATCACGGCTTCGACGCGTTCACGAGTCAGCATGGAAACGTCCGAACGGCCGTTGATGACCTTGGACACCGTCGGCGCGGACACACCTGCCCGCAGGGCGATGTAGGCGATCGTCATTGGACGCGGTGCCTCGTCCATGTCCGGGCTGATAGGTTCGGTGGCCACGGACCGAGTGTACAGAATGCGCGGCAAGCGATCGGGCCGCGCGGCGCAGGTGCGGCTCTCGGACTTAGTGCTTTGCGGGGGCGTCAGGCCGGGTACGCCAGCTCCGTCTCCGCTTCCTGGCGCGGGTTGCGTATGGAGATCGACACCACGACGACTCCGGCCAGCGTCGCCGCCGCGCCGACGAAGTCGAGTGCCGTGAGCGGCTCGCCGAGCATGATCCATGACGACGCGAGGCCCACCACCGGGACCATCAGGAAGCCCATGCTCACGGCCAGCGGACTCAGCGAACGCGAGACGGACTGCGTGAGCCAGAACGCGAGGGCAGTGGCGATGGGGCCGCTGTACAGGACGGCGGCCACGGCCGTGGGTTCCCAGTGGATGGTCCTGCCCGCCTCGAGCGCGAACGCGAGGATGGCGAGCGGCACGAGCGCGGTCAGGAGCTGCCACGGCATCAGGTTGAACGGTGTTCCGTGCCACTCGTGATGCCGCAGGTGGATCGTCGTGGCGGCCCAGATCACGGCGCTGGCGAGAAGGACGGCGCTGCCGAACAGCTGACCCCCGGACGCCCAATCGATCGACTGCGGGCTAAGCAGCAGCGCGATTCCGACCAGACCGATGAGCAAGCCGGCGACCTGCCGCCCGGCACCCCCGGCGCGGAGGCTCGACAGCTGGAAGAGCCCCACCCACAACGGCATCGTGTAGACGAGGATCGAAGACCGGCCGGCCGCCACCAGCGGCAGCGCGAGGTTCATCGCCGCGATGCCGGCGGCCATCTGGCCCAATCCCACCGAGGCGACTACGGGGAGGTCCCGTCGATCGGGAAGCGACAAACCGCGGCGCGCAGCGAGCATGACGAGTATCACTGCCAGCCCGCCACCGACCCGCAGCGTCGCGTATGTGAACGGCGGAAGATCGCGAAGGCCGATTTTGGCGACCGGCCAGTGGACTCCCCACGCGAGCCCCAGGCACAGAAGGAGCAGATACGGACGAACGCGTGCGCCACCCAGCGTCGATCGAATGGTGGTCATCGCGGAACCATAGCCGATGGAGCCTGCGGACCGCTTCCCATGATCTTCTCGCGCTCCCCAGCCGTACCATCCCTGTAGAGCCAACGGGGAGGATGGAAATGTTGCGCTTCAGGGGATTCGGGCTGGTCGCCGTCTTGGGTCTCGTAGTCGGTGTCGCCGGCTGTACAACCGCGTCTCCCGTGTCGAGCGCGCAGGCGGCCGATCTCCATCGTCAGGCGCAGGCGGCACTGACCCGCTGGGACGCCGCGGTGGCAGCAAGCGGCGGGGCACCGGATTTCGTGCTCGTCGGAGAGCGGACGCTCTTCGTCGGCAATGACTGGGGCCCGAACATAGACGCCGGGAACGCCAAGGTGGCCTGGTACGCGGGGCTCTTCGTGGCCTCGGAGCCGCTCCCAACTGACGCACCACCGGCCGGCAGCATCCGCTGGCAGGACGGGACGAACCGGGCCGTGGCGGTGATCTCGGCGCAGCAGGCCCTGACCGACATGAAGACTACCGGCGGATCGCCATGCCCCACCTGCACGCCCCTCGAGGTTACCGGCGCCAGATTGACCACGGCGACGTTCCAGAGCAGCAAAGGTCCGGCAGAGGTCCCCGCCTGGGAGTTCAGCCTGAAGGACGCGGAGGCCAAACTCGATCAAGTGGCCGTGAAGACCCGGTTCGCGGTGCCGCCGGTACCCGGCGCGGAGGACCAGACGGGGCAGTGGGTGGGACCTTCGGTGATGTCGGCGACCGCCGGCGTGGACGGCATAACCCTCACCGTGAGCTTCGTCGGCGCTCCGGAGACCGGGGACAAAGGCTGTGGAGCCGACTACACGGCCGACGCCGTCGAGTCGGACAACGCGGTCGTCGTGATCGTCTACGAGCATCGAAACACTCTGCCGGTCGCGTGCACGGACGTCGGCGCAACCCGGACGGCTCGGGTCACCCTCGCCCGTTCGTTCGGCAGCCGGACATTGATCGATCTTCAGGCCCAGCCGATATCGGTGACCAGGTAATCCGGCGGACACAGGCACCCCGACCGACCGACCGGTCCGGCCCAGCGCTTATGGCAGCCAGGCCTCGGCGCTCAGCGATTGGCCCGTTCCGGACGAGTAGCAGGTTGGGATCGGGGCCGCGCCGGCTGCCTTTGACACGACCCGCCCCAACCCAAATGGCATCACGACGGCAACGGTGACGTTCTGTGTCGGCGCCGACTTGCACCAGTTGCCCCAGGTCACGATGTCGTAGATGACGCCGTTTGGGGCGAGTGTGTACACCGGGTCGCCGGTCGAGATCTCGCCGCCGCCGGCTCCCGAATCGGTGATGACGGAGCCCTTTCCGTCGAGCATCTGCGTCTGCGGCTTGCCGCGCATGCTGCAGCTCGCCGACGACACGTTCGTCGCGGTCAGGTTCGCATATGACATCCCGTTGTTGTTGTGCCAGACGTTCTCCAGCTTCAGCTGCGCGCCGGTGCACAGACCGATGGCAAGGGCCGGTAGCGGAGTAGGGGCTTTGGTGGGGGCCTTCGTAGGGGCCGGCTTCGGCGTCGGCGTCGGCGTCGGCGTGGCGATCGCGGTCGGCGCAGGTGTCGGCGTGTCCGTCGGCGCGGCCGTGGCAGCCAATACCGTTTCGGACGGCGAGGGCCCAAAGACAAACGTGTTGGCCGGAGACGGGCTGGCGGAGCCCGAACCGCACGCCGAGGCCACGAGCGCGGCGGCCAGGATCAGGCCGGCAGTGGCGACCGATCGGCGCCCCGCGGAAAGGCTACGTGTCATGCCCTCTCCTCAGGCCGGCTCGAGTGCAAAGGCAAGTGCATAGGACGCTGGCGAGCCGGTTCGGCGCATTCTGGCAGCGCCCCGCGCCCGCCGGCATCGATCCGGCAAGCGGACTGGATCATGAAACGCCCGATCCGCAGGGCAGGCCGGCCGGTGGATTCCCCATGCGAGTCTCAGGCAGAGGAGCCGCAGCTACGGACGGACGCGTGCGCCCCAGCGGTACAATCCCTTGCAGGGCTAAAGGGGAGGATGGACATGGCGCGCTTCAGGGGATTCGGGCTGGCTGCCGTCTTCGGTCTCGTCATCGGTGTCTCCGCCTGTACCACCGCGTCGCCCTTGTCGAGCGCGCAGGCGGCCGATGCCCACCGTCAGGCGCAAGCGGCGCTGAGCCGCTGGGACGCCGCCGTCGCGGCAACCCGCGGAGTGCCGGGTTTCGTGCTCGTCGGCGAATCGACGGCGATGGTCGGCGATGATTGGGGCCCGAAGATAGACGGCGGCAATGCCAAGACGGCCTGGTACGCCGGCCTCTTCGTCACGGCAAGCCCGCTACCGGCAGACGCGCCTCCGGACGGCAACGTCACGTGGCCGGAAGGGGGCTCCATGACGGTTCCGGTCATGTCGGCGCAGCAGGCTCTTGCCGAGATGAAGGCTGCCTCCGCAGGGCCATGTCCCGACTGCACGCCGCTGGAGGTCACCGGGGCGAGGCTGAAGACCTCGCAATTCCAGACGACTCGAGGTGTGGCCACTGTTCCGGCATGGGAGTTCAGCCTGAAGGATACCGACGTCAAACTCGTTCACGCCGCTGTGGGCGGCCCGTTCGTGAGGCCGCCCGAGCCGACCCCGGACGACCAGGCGACTCCCCCGCTGTGGACCGGTCTATCGGTCGAAGCGGCGACACTCGCGCCGGACGGAGTGACCCTCACCGTGGGCTTCGGCGGAGCCCAGGGCCACGGCGACAAAGCCTGCGGAGTCGACTACACGGCTGAAGCCGTCGAGTCGGACAACGCGGTCGTCGTGATCGTCTACGACCATCCGAACACCACGCCGGTCAACTGCGCGGGTGTCGGCGCGTGGCGGACGGCTCAGGTCACCCTGGCCAGACCGTTCGGCAGCCGGACCCTGATCGATCTTCAGGCCCAGCCGATCACCATGTCGCGCTCCTCGGGACCGCCGGCGGGGCCTTAGCCGCCGCTCAGCGAGGTTCGGGCTTCGTGGCCAGCCGAACGACGCTCCACGACGCCGCCGGCAGGACAAGCTCCAGCGAATCGCCGACGATCGCCGCCTCGGGCAGTTCCCGCGGAACGACGCCTTCGGGTCGCTCGCGCGTGCTCGTTTCCCACGGGTCGCCGCCGCCGATGACGAGCGCCTCAATCAGCCGCGCCTCCGGCCATGACCCCAGGCGCACCGCCGCGTGCGCCGTCTCCGATGCGTTGCGGTTCACCAGGAAGAGCACGAGCTCGGCCTGCGCCTCGTCCAGCGTCGCGGCCACGTCCAGCGCCGGGACTCGCCCGTACTTGCGAGTCTCGATCTCCGGTGCCTCGATCGTCGCTCGGAGCGCCGTCCCTCGGGCGTGGCGCGCGGCGAGCCGGAACGGGTGGAATACCGACGAGCGCCAGACGCCGTCGGCTTCGGCCCGGATCGGAGCGCCGGCGTTCACCAGCATCGATTGGCAGGCGCAGGTCACTCGATCGGCGTGGTTGAGCAACGAGACGATGAGTGCTCCTGTCACGACGGCGTCGCCGGCGGTGTAGGTGGACTCGCCCATCCGCCGCTCGACCGGCCAGTCCTGGGGCTTCGGCGCCTTCAGGTCCACGTCGCGCCAGACTCCCCACTCGTCCACCGAGACCGCGAGCGTGCGATCCACGCCGCGCCTCGCCGCCGCCGCGTCCGCCTCGGCGATCGCCCGCTCGATCTCCCTGTCGAGCTCCACGCCCGAGGCGAGGAACGTCTGGATGTCGCGTTCTACCTCCTGGACGTAGATGTGGACGGCGACGTAGTCGGCGAACTCCACGGTCTCATCGAGCACGATCCGATCCCAGTCGGCCGAACTCGGCAGCCACGGCGCGGTGTGCCCCGCGACGACCAGCTGAAGCTTCGCGTCGAACTGGCGCATGCCGCGGGCCGTCTCTGCCGCGAGCCGGCCGTACTCGACCGCGGTCTTGCGGCCGAGCTGCCAGGGTCCGTCGGGCTCGTTACCCAGGCACCACATCCGCACGCCGAACGGGTCGGGGGCGCCGTTCGCGATCCGCCGGTCCGACAGGGTGGTTCCACCGGGGTGGTTCGAGTACTCGAGCATGTCGAGCGCCTCTTCGATGCCGCGCGTGCCCAGGTTGACCGCAAACATCGGTTCGACGCCCACCTTCGCACACCAGTCGACGAACTCGTGAAGGCCGAAGCTGTTCGAGTCCGTCGTGTGCCAGGCGAGGTTGAGCCGGCTGGGCCGGGAGTCTCGCGGCCCCACGCCGTCTTCCCAGCGGTAGCCGGAGACGAAGTTGCCGCCCGGGTAGCGGACCACGGTCACGCCGAGCTCGCGGATCAGCGCCGCGACGTCTTCGCGGAACCCGTTCGGGTCCGAGAGCGGGCTCTCGGGCTCGAAGATGCCGCCGTATACGCACCGGCCCAGGTGCTCGACGAACGAGCCGAAGAGCCGCCGATCGACCTCTCCGATCGCCTGGTCGCGATCGACCACCACCGTTGCCCGAACCACAGATGACCTCGCATGCGCAACATCGTCGCAGGGCAGGCTAGCATGCGGGGCGGGCGCAGCGAGCGGGACGGGCACGGCGGGCGGAACGGCGGCGGATCGTCGGATCGGCGGAAGAAGGACTCCCCGGCAAACGGGGAGTCCTTCGGAAGAACGTGATCGCGCCGGGTTCGGCGCCGCGGTTCAACGAGTCGCCAAAGCCCTCGCGGCGCCGACTACGAACACCACCGCTCCGATTGCGACCCCGCTCTGCCACTGGGCCGCCGTCATCACTCCCGCGATGCCCAGGATCGCATGGGCGCCGACGACTACAGCTCCGAGCAGCGCCACCACCAGGGCTAGCTTGTGAGGAAACACAGATTTCTCCTTGCTTGGGGTGGATTGGATGTACTGCCGCGATCAGGCGTCGCGGCGGCGTTCGACGACGATTGCCAGGATCGCGATCGCGATCGCGTACGAAGCAAGGACGACCGCCGCAACCGGCTGGGCGAGGAAGTCGCCGTTGGGGTCCATCACGAGCCCGCGCCCGGCGGCGCCGGGCAACCAGCGGCCGATGTCGGGGACGAGGCCCACGATGATGTTCTCGGCGAGCAGCAGCCAGACGAGCCAGCCGACGATCACGGCAACCTGGTTTCGGACGAGGCTGCCCGTGGCGGCGCCCAGGGCCCCGAGCAGGGCTGCGTAGAGCGCGGCGCCGCCGAGAATCTGCCAGGCCTCAGACGAACTGAGCGGGAACGTGTAGCCCTTGATTGAGTACAGGTGCGCTGCGAGGGCAACCGCCGAACCGGCGGCAAGTATGCCGAACACAACGCCCACACCGGTCGCCGTCCCGAGCTTCGCGGCGACGACGCGCCAACGGCGCGGCGTGGTCAGGAAGGAATCGGTAGCGGTCCGGTGGCGATACTCGCCGGCGGAGATGATCGCGCCCAGTACGAGCACGAAGAGGGCGCCGCTGGCGCTCACATGGAGGACAGTTCGTATTCCGTGGTCGGACTCGAGATCCAGGTTGGCGTTGGACGCCAGAACGACGGCGCCCGTAACCGCAAGCCCGGTTATCGCGACCATGGCCAGCAGCAGCCAGCCCATCGTCCTCGTGGTGCGGAGCTTAAGGATTTCGGCGGCAAACAGGTCGATCATGCGTGAGCCTCGGTAGTCGTGAGATCGAGGAAGAGATCCTCGAGCGAGCGCGTCGAGGTCTCGCTCGAGAGTTCGGTCAGGGCTATGCCCGAGCCGGCCACGGCGGCGCCGACCGCAGCGGATGTAGCGCCTCTGATTACCAGGCGATCGGAGCCGTCACGACGAACAGTCCAGCCTTTGCCCGTCGCGAGTCGCTCGATCCCGTCGCAGTTCTCCGATCGAACGACGACCGCCCTATCGGAGCCGTACAAATCCTGAGCCGAACCTTCGCGCACCACCCTGCCGCGGTCGATGATCACGATGCGATCGGCGACGAACTCGACCTCGGTAAGGACGTGGCTCGAAAAGAGCACCGTTCGTCCCTGAGCGGCCCAGTCGCTCAGCAGACTTCGCAACCACGCCATGCCCGCTGGATCGAGGCCGTTCGCCGGCTCGTCGAGAAGGAGCACCTGCGGGTCACCGAGCAATGCGCTTGCGAGAGACAAGCGCTGCCGCATCCCCTGGGAGTAGCCGCCTGCAGCTCGATCGGCCGCGCCCGTCAGATCGACGAAGTCGAGGACCTCGTCCACCCGTTTTCGCGCAATTCCGGCCGCCCGTGCCACCACCCTCAAGTGGTCCCGGCCCGTCCTGCCGGGATCGAAACCCATCGAGTCGATCACGGCGCCTACGACTCGGCGCGGGGCCGGCAGATCGGCATACCTCCTGCCGTCGATCAGCGCCGTACCGGTGTCCGGGCTTGCCAGGCCCAGAAGGATCCGCAGTGTGGTGGTCTTTCCAGCACCGTTCGGGCCCAGGAATCCGGTGACGGCGCCGGACGGAGCGCTGAACGTCACGCCCTCCAGAGCGGTCGTCGCTCCGTACTTCTTGCTGACATCGGTGACCTCGATCATCGCTGCGTCATCTCCGGCTTCCTTTCGATAGCGAACATTGTGTCCGGTATTGGACTGACAGTGCGATAGTCGCTATCGTGTCGGTAGGAGGTCAACAACCAAATCGGGTCCGATGTGCTGAACGGCACAATCGGGCGGTAAGTGTCTCGGAACAGGAGGGCGCACGTGGCTCGGACGACGCCGGATCGACGAGTTCGGAAGACTCGCCAGCTTCTACGTGAGGCGCTGATGGAGCTCACCCTCGAGCGCGGGTACGACCACGTAACCATCCAGGACATCCTCGACAGGGCCGATGTGGGTCGTTCGACCTTCTACGCCCACTACCACGACAAGGACGACCTGCTCGTCAGCGAGTTCGAGGCCTTGCACCCCGACTGGACTCAGGACCTGGAGGCCAACAAGGACGGTGGCCAGCCGGGCGCCGGGTTGCTCGAGCCATTGCGCACGGCGTTTCGGGGGGCCGGCGACAACCGTCGCCAGTTCAAGGCGATGCTCGGCAGGCAGGGCTCGGAGACAGTGAGGCGCCTCCTGCCCGAGCCGATCTCGAGGATGGTCCGCGAACTGGTCGTGGCGCGATACCCGGATCGAAGGGTCGACGATCGGGAGCTCGCGGCAGCCGTGCAGTTCATCGTCAGCGCGTTCCTGGGGACTCTCACGTGGTGGCTGGACACGGATGCGCCGTTCACGGCGGACGAAATGTTCGAGCTTTGCCAGAAGCTGACTGTCGACGGCGCCGCGGCGCTTTTCGGCGACCCGAGCGTCCCCGGTCGCTAGTCGCCGGGCCAGGCAGCTCGGCCCGGCCAAGTTGGACCGGGACGGCGTCTCACCGGAGGGGTAGCGCATCGACTCCGTGGGGTAGTTCTGTCAGTCTCTCTCGATGAGCTCTGACGACCCCAGAGGGATCTTCACCGGCATCGCGGCCACTTACGACCGGGTCGCAAGTGTCCTGTCGCTCGGCCAGGATCCGCGCTGGAGACGTGCGCTGGTCGACGCGATCGATGCGCGGCCGGCAGACCGGGTGCTCGACGTGGCAACCGGGACCGGCATGGTCGCAAAGGCACTACATGATCGATACGGCTGCATCGTGGTAGGGCTCGATCAGAGTGCGGACATGCTTGCCGTGGCCCGGACTCGGGAAGCGGTCTACGACGCCATCGTCGAGGGACGGGCCGAGCGTCTCCCATTCCCGGACGCCACGTTCGACCACCTGAGCTTCACCTATCTACTGCGCTACGTTGATGACCCGGCCGCGACCATCCGGGAGATGGTCCGAGTCGTCAAGCCGGGCGGGCGTATCGCGATGGTCGAGTTCGGCCTGCCGCGAGGCATCTGGCGTCCCCTGTGGTGGCTCTACACCCGCATCGGTCTGCGTGCCGCAGGGCGTCTCGTATCGACGAGATGGTCGGCTGTTGGCGCGTTTCTGGGTCCGAGCATCGAGCGCTTCTACGCTCGCCATCCACTGGCCGCGGTGGAGGGGTACTGGCGCGAAGCGGGACTCGGCGATGTCCACACGCGCCGCATGAGCGTCGGCGGCGGCGTGGTGATGTGGGCGACGAAGCCCGGCGCTTCGATCGCGACGGCCTCCGGCACCGGCGCCTCCACGACCCCGGCGTCACTCGCGCCGGCGTTCTATGCGCCGCGTGGTCATGGCTGGCGCGACTACTGGACGCTGTTGCATCCGCCCTACACGATCTGGCATCTCTCGTACGTTCTTCTCGGCGCCGCCCTTGCGCCGGCGCCGGATCCCAAGGTCGTGGCCGGCGCTCTGGTCGCGTTCGGGCTGGCAGTGGGGATCGGCTCGCACGCATTCGACGAGCTCCAGGGACGGCCGTTGCGGACGCGCATCCCATCTCCCGTTCTCGTCGCAATCGGCGGCCTCGCCCTGCTTGTCTCGGTCTCGATCGGTCTCGTGGGGGCGACGATGTTCGGGCCTGTATTCCTTCTGTTCGTGATCGGCGGGGCGTCGATCGTCCTCCTCTACGGGTTCGAGGTACCCCCGGTCCACTCGGACGTTGGGTTTGCGCTGGGTTGGGGGGCATTCCCCGTCCTGGCCACGGCCGCGGCGACGGGCGCTCATCCGGTTCCCACGGGCCTGGCGGCCGTCGGGGCCGCGCTTCTCAGCCTGGCCCAGCGGCGGCTGTCGACCCGGGCACGGAAGATACGGCGCCGGGCCGTCAGTATGAGCGGCGAGATCGTCTATGCGGACGGATCAAGGGAGACGATCGACGCCGGTTCGCTGATCGGCGCTCCGGAAGCCGCGCTGGCCATCCTGTGGTTCGCGATCTTCGCGATGTCGCTGGCGGTGTTGCTCGCGCATTGGCTCTGAGTTGCGCACGAGCCCCGGCCCGGAACCGCGTTCGCGCCCAATGCCCAAAGGCTCAGGCGCAGCCATCGGTCAGTCGCGCGGCGCCCGGACGAGTGCGACCGACCGGGCGAGTAGTTCCTCCAGCACCGCCGAATCGACCTCGGCCACGTTCTTGAGGTAGAGACAGCCGCCCCCGGTCGTGTGCTTGCCGAGTCGGGCCAGGATATCGGTGTAGGAGTCGAGCCCGCCGGACAGGTAGATCGTGGTGTTGGCCTTTCGCGGCGAAAAGCCGACTTCCATCCAGTCGATTTCGCGGCCATCGTCGTAGCGCAGACGCCGCCTGCCGAAGCCCATGATCGCCTTGCCCCACATGACTGGAGGTTCGCCGGTCACGCGCGCGAGCAGGCCGGCGACGATGCGAGCATCGGCACGGCGGCGTTCGTCTGGTATGGCGGCCAGGAACTCGTCCGGGCTGCCCTCTGTCGCCTGGGTCTTGAGTGCGGCCAAGGTCGGCTCCTCCGCGGCGTGGTCTCTCGCGGCGATGGTGGGGGCTCGCTGCGCTTGCGGTCAACGGGCGGCCCGCAGGGCGCAAATTACGGCCACCAGATGGAGGGCCCGGCCTTGCGGTAAGCCGACCGGTGAACCAAGATGAGTCGATACTCCATCCGCCGTGGTCTGTCGTAGCGACATAGGGAGATACCCGTTGACCATCGCGCCTGCTTCACGCAAGAGCCGGCCCACGCCCGTTCTCGACGAACGCTCCAGGTCTCTCGAAGCCCTTGCCAGGGATCGCTGGGACCTGCTCGTGGTCGGGGGCGGGATCACCGGCTGCGGCATCCTGCTCGACGCCGCCAGTAGAGGACTCAACGCCGCTCTGGTCGAGCGCGACGATTTTGCCGCGGGTACGAGCAGCCGCTCCTCGCGTCTCATTCACGGGGGTTTGCGATACCTCGAGCAATTCCAGATCGGGCTCGTGCGCGAGGCACTGCGCGAGCGTTCGCTGTTGCTCAAGCTTGCGCCACACCTCGTCCGCCTCGAGCCGTTTCTGTTCCCCGTCTATGGGGGCCCGTGGGCGCGCGCGTTCTACGGCGCCGGGCTGACGATGTACGACCTTCTCGGCGCGTCCGCCGACGGCGGCTTCCACAAGCACCTCTCGGCTGATGAGTCCCTGACGGCGGTCCCCTCCCTTCATCGGAAGGGTCTGCGCGGCGCGTTTCTCTATCACGACGGGCAGGAGGACGATGCACGGTATGCCGTGAGCGTCGTCAGGACCGCTCGCGGCAAGGGCGCTCTGGCCCTCAACCGCGTGATGGCGACGCGCACCATCGAGGAAGGAGGGCGCCTCGTTGGATGCGCCGTTCGTGACGACCTCGGCGGGTCGGAATTCGAGGTCCGCGCCGCGTCCGTGATCGACGCGACAGGAGCTTGGACGGGTCGCGCCGACGGACCATTCCCCTCGGCCGAAACCCGGCTGACGCAGCCGAGCCGCGGCGTGCACCTGGTGGTGCCGCGGGATCGAATTCCGAGCCGCTATGGCCTGACGTTGCGGATACCGCACCGCGTCTGCTTCCTTGTCCCCGGACCCGACTACTGGGTCATCGGCACTACCGATCACGAGGCCGACACGGATCCGGAGCGACCCGCGCCCACGCTGGCGGAGATCGACGAGATCCTCGAGAACGTCAACGGCACTCTCGACGTCGACCTGGCACGAAGCGACGTGGTGGGTGCGTTCGCGGGTCTCCGGCCGCTGGCGACCGATCCGGGAGGGACGCCCGGCTCGACGGTCAAGGCATCGCGCGAGCATCGGATCAGGATCGAGCCGAACGGTCTTGTCAGGATCAGCGGCGGCAAGTACACGACATACCGTCTGATGTCGCTCCAGACGGTCGATGCCGCCCTCGGCCCGGTCGCGGCCAAGAAGCGGCCGTCCATGACCCACAAGCTCCCACTCGTCGGGGCGGCAGACCGGGCATCGCTCGATTCGCTTGGGGACCGCCTCGCCGCCGATGGCGGACTCGACTCGGCACGGGCACGGCGTCTGGTGGACCGCTACGGAACCGAGGCTTCGGAAGTGGTCCAACTGGGCAAGGAGCTCGGCTTGCTCACGCCGCTCGGAACCGGCGCATCGCCGCTTGAGGTTGAGGTCGTCTGGTCGGTCCGGCGCGAAAGCGCCCTATCCGTGGACGATTTCCTGGCCCGCAGGACCAGATTGGCTCAGGAGCTTCCGGATAGGGGAGCATCCCTGGCCGGCCGCGTCGCCCAGCTCATGGGTCCAGAGCTGGGCTGGTCGTCGTCGGATCAGGCTGCGTTCGTGCGAGCCTTCCTCCAGGGGGCGCACCGGGAATACGACGTGCCCCGCGAGGGCCGGTAATGGCTGCTTCACGCTCGCTTCACGAAGCCCACGCCCGAAGGCGTCGAAACCGCGGCTCCGTTCGGGCCTTGATCGCGGGCGCCATCGCGCTCACCGTGGTGTTCGGTTGCACGCCCCGACCGGCACTCCAGTTCTCGCCCGCGACTCTGCCGGACGCTCAGACGGGCTCACCTTACGCTGCCACGATCACCGTCACCGAGGCTGCGACGCCTGTCGGCGGCGCGTCGGTCCAGGACGGCGCGCTTCCGGCCGGCGTCGACCTCGTGCTGGCAAAACAACCCATCAACACGATCCAGATCTCGGGGACGCCCACCGTCTCGGGCACATTCAACTTCACCATCTCGGTGTGGTGCTACGGCACGAACGTGAGCGGGCAGACGGCCGACCAGCAGTACGTACTGGTTGTGAAGTAAGAGCAGGCTGGCTCGTTACCCGGCGCCGTCTGCAAGGCCGGCCGTCTCGATGGGAGGGGCGGGCGGGCTGCTCCACGAAGCGGACACGTCCGTCCGAACTGTCGCGATCGCTCGACTGATTGCCGACCCGGCGTACAGGGCCGTGTAGGCGCCCCACGCGGCCGGCGGCGCCAGGGCAAGTGCCATCGCGGAGACGAGCGATCCCGTGCCGGCGGCCGCCGCCGTGGTGCCCACGAACCGGCTCTGGCAGTGGACGCGAGCCTCCGGCGGCGCGAGGCGGTACAGGCGCTCGTTCGTCGCCAGGGCCCCGGCGTTCCCCGCTCCGTTGAAGAGCGCCGCGCCGATCAGCAGGAAGGCGGGCGCCGAAGGATTGGCCGGCATTGCCGCGACGCAGGACAGGGCCGCGAGAGTCCGGACGAGGAAGCTGGCTCGCAGCACTCGGCTCGATGAGCCGCCGAGAAGGAACGACCCTGCCGCGAGCGACCCGGCCAGCGCGCCGGCGGCCGCGACGCCGGAAAGTGCCACGGCGAAGCCCGCCGACATCCCGAGGACGCTCAGGGCGTAGAGCGACAGCGAGGGCACGAGTCCCTGCCCAAGACCGGCGATGGCGCTAACGTCCGTGAACCGGCGGAACGCGAGCGGGATTTGGGTGGCCGCGGCGGTTTCGCGGGCGACGAGGACTCGTCCGGGACGGGGCAGCCGCCACACTGCCAGCGGGGTCAGTATCGACGCCACTCCTCCGACGACGAAGAAGGCGCCGTAGGCCCACAGACCGATCGCCCGCGTCCCCGCGTCAAGGGCAAGTCCGGCGGGGAGCAGGAGCACGGTCGAGAGGGCCATGGTCAGCGCTCCCATCCGGGGGCCCACCAGGCGGCGCTCCGCCTCGGGCAGCACCACGGCCGTCCACAGGGATATGTTGGAGCCCGACAGGACGCCGGCGGTCTGACCGACCGCGACGGTGATCGAGATGAGCGCGATCCCGAGGGCCACGTCCACGGTTCCAGTGGCCAACCCGGCCACGATCGCGGCGAGGGCAAAGCCACGGACTTCGGCAAGCGCCAGAACCAGTGTGAGACCGCGCAGATTGCCCTTCAGCCGGCGCAGGATCTGCGGCGCGAACGCCTGCAGTGCCGCGCCGCCAACAGGTGCGGCGCCCACCACGATCACCAGCGCCGGGGGCGCGCCAAGGCGAAGCAGGAGCGGGACGAACAGAGCGTCCGAAGCGTATGAGGCGGTGAACGCCTGACCGACCGCGATTGCCTGGAAGGGCCGGTACTGTGCCGTGGCGAACGCCCGCCATCGTGTGGGCCGGGGCAGATGCATCGAGACCTAGGGTACGCCGATTCCCGTCTCGGCCACCGGACCCGTGAGGTCGCGCTCCGTCCGCCCGGACCCGCACGGCTACGATCCTACGACCCACACACCCAACCGAGGGGAACCTCTTGAATCGCCCAGCGTTCACCCTCTTGCTGGCCTTGAGCTTGCTGACCGCCGCCTGCGGCGGCACTACCGCCACGTCGGCTCCGATGGGCAGCCAAGGTCCGGCCTCGCCCACGGCAGCGGTTACCCGCGGCGCCTCGCCCTCCTCGACCGGACAGCCCGCCGTGGGGGATGGGACGGCCCTGTGCGCCTTCCTCACCTCGGAGTTACCGGCCCTCCAGGCGGCAGGGTCCACCGGCGGAGCGGTCGCGCAGCTTGCCATCGACTACGCGAACTGGATCGCGGCTGACTCGTCTCGCGTTCTGCCGGATGCGGCCACGATGGATACGCTGACCAAGGCCTCCTGCCCGCAGGTCCGCACCGACGTCCTCAAGCTCATTGGCGGCGACAGCTTCGCAAACGGTTTCTAAAGGGCCGGGGGTTCGAGGCGTCTCCGTGCGGCGGCTCAGCGGCTCACCTTGGGCTTATCAGCCGAGCCTATGCCGTCCGGGATCGACGGAAGACTGAACCAGACGTTCGTCCTGCCGCCGCCCGAGTCGACGCCCACGGTTCCGCCGAAGGAGCGCACGAGCTCACGGACGATCGCAAGTCCGATGCCCGCGCCGCCCCTGGCGACGTCGCGCGACTTCTCGACCCGATAGAACCGCTCGAAGACGTGCGGGAGGTCGGCCGCCGGGATTCCAGGTCCCGTGTTGGACACCTCGATCCAAACCTTCCCGTCGCGTTGCTCGCCCTCGAGCCGGACGCGACCCGGGACCGACGTGTACCGGAGAGCATTCTGGAGAAGGTTGCCGACCACCTGGCTGAGCCCGTCGGGATCGGCCAGGACGAGCAGCGAAGGCGGCAGGTCAACCTCGAACGTCAAGCCGGCGGACGCGAAGGCCGGAGCGGCAAGGGCGGTGGTGCTCCGGACAACTTCGGCGGCGTCGACCTCGATCAACCCCAGACGCGTGGTCGAAGGAGCATCGGGCAACGTGTCGAGCGACCGGGCCAGGCGCACGAGGCGCTCGGCTTCCTCCCACAGCGACTGGAAGGTCTCGCGGTCGGCCGGGATGACATCGTCCCGCAGCGCTTCGAGGTAACCCTGGAGGTTTGTCAGCGGCGTCTTGAGCTCGTGAGCAGCATTGGCGACGAATTCGCGCCGGAGGCGCTCCTGCTCCTCGAGTGCGACTGCCATCTCGTTGAACGAATCCGCGAGAGCGGTGATCTCGGCGGGTCCTTCCACGGGGACCCTCGCGGCATAGTCGCCGTCCGCGATGCGCCGCGCGGCCAGGCCGAGCGCCCTCAGGGGCCGCGCGATCTGGCGGGCAAGCAGGATTGCGAGCGCGATCGAACAAACGACGGCAATCGCGACCGCAATCGCCACCATTCGACCCACCGAGGCGTTGAACATCGCCTGCGATGCGTTCGCGGGGTGCCCGTCGGCAGTCATCAGATCGAGGAACGACTGAGCCCCGAGCACGAGGGTGCCGACGGCGACGATGCCGACCGCCGTGAGCGCAACCAGGATCGCCGCGCCGGCAATGCGGAAGCCCAGGTCGCCGGCGAGCCTTCTCCTCATGTGGCCTCGACATCCGCGAGCACGAAGCGATAGCCCACTCCGCGGACGGTATCGACGTAGCGCGGCCGGTTCGGGTCGTCGCCGAGCTTGCGCCGCAGCCTCTTGATGAGCGCGTCGATGCTTCGATCGAGAACGAACGTCTCGCCCTCGCCGTAAACCGCATCGAGCAGCTGCTCGCGGCTGAGAACTCGCCCGTCCGATTCGAGCAATGTCGCGAGCAGCCGGAACTCGAGCGTCGTAAGCACGAGCGGTATGCCCGCGAGCTTCGCGGTGTGTCGATCTCTATCGACGATCAGATCGCCCGCCTCCAGGACGGGGGTGGGTCTTGCCGCGGCTTCGACGGTTCCCGCGGTCGATCTCTCGAGGACCCGCTTGACTCGAACCACCAGCTCCGCCGGCGAGAACGGTTTGGGCAGGTAGTCGTCTGCCCCGGCTTCCAGGCCGGCGATCCGGTCGGCCGTCGTTCCGCGCGCCGACAGCATCACCATCGGCGTGCGATCGTTTCGCCTGACCGCTCGGATGATCGAGAGTCCGTCCACCTCGGGGAGCATCAGGTCCAGGACGACCAGCGCGGGTGCCTCGAGCGCTATCGCGGCGAGCGCGGACTTCCCGTCGGAAGCCTCCACCACCCGGAAGCCTTCGCGCTCGAGGTACGTGCGGACGAGTCGCACGATCTTGGGGTCGTCATCGACCACAAGGATCGTCGGCGCGGGTTGCATCTCCGTATCGTAGTCTCAGCTGCCGAAGGTGAAGGCAAAGGCCTGCGCCCCGGGCGCGTCGAACGTGATCGTGAGCGTCGCCTGCCCGGACGCGGGAAGGTGGACGAGGTGATAGAGCCTGGAGCCGGACACGGTAATCTCCCCTGAGGACGAGACGTCCTCGGTTGCCGCCGGCGGTGTCGCCGCGCCGTCGACGGTCACGTGCGCCGTGACCGAACCCGGGGCCGACATCACCAGGTAGACGTCGCGCGCTTTGAAGCTCAGCGTCAGCTTGTCTCCCGATTGCGTTGCGGTGATGTACTGCGACGTCACGTCCCAGACCCCGTTGAGTCCCCAGGAATTCAGGTCGAGCTGTGACGGCAATTGCAGCGTGTGAGTCCCATCGCCCGGATACGTGCCCTGGAACCCTGCGTGGCGCGCGGATCCCAGATACGTCTCCGGGGTCTGGTCGTTCGCAATTGGCACGCCGCCCTGTGCACCGCTCTGTCCGGCGGTCGCCCCCGGCAGCGCGGACTTGCCGGCCTCTTGCAGAAGCGCCCGAATGTCGGCCTCCGTCCCGTCGTAGTCTCCCTCGCCGAATTGCTCGGCTCGGATATGACCGGTCGCGTCGATCAAGTAGTGCGCCGGCCAGTACTCGTTTCCGTAGGCGTTCCACGTCGAGAACTCGTTGTCCTGTGCGACGGGATATGTGATCCCGAAGCGGGAGATCGCGGCCGAGACGTTGCCGGTGTCGTGCTCGAAGGCGAACTCAGGGGCGTGGACGCCAACGACCACCAGGCCGTCGGCAGCGTACTTCTGATACCAACTCTCGACGTGGGGCAGCGTGCGAATGCAGTTGATGCACGAGTAGGTCCAGAAGTCCACCAGCACAACCTTGCCTCGAAGCCCCGCCAGCGTCAGCGGCTTCGAGTTGAGCCAGTTGTCGATACCGGTGAACTCGGGCGCGGCGCCCATGTCGGGCAGGGCGGACCCGTTCGATGCCGGCCGGCTGGACGGCTGGTCGTGCCCTTCCAGCTGGCTCAAGGCCGCCTGGACGGGGTTCGCCCGCTCGAGTCCCTGCAGCGCGTCGGTCCAGTTGGGGAGCGCGCCGGTGAGGCCGGCCGACAGGGCGGTGTCCGCTCCGACTGCCATCAATCCCGCGGTGACGATCACGACGACGCCGAATGCCTTGGTGGCCCACGCGGATGCCGATCTCATCCGGAGCCGCGACATCATCGCACGACCGCCCTGGGCTATGACGAGCAAGGGCAACCCGGCTCCAACCGAGTAGGCGAAGACGAGAAGGAGCGTCGAGGAGGAGCCAGGCGCGGTCACCGCGAGGCTCGTGATCGCTCCGAGAATCGGACCGGCGCACGGCGTCCAAACAAGCCCGAGCCCAACGCCGGTGAGCAGCCCGCCGGCGATGCTGCTGCGCCGCGGCTTGCCCGCTCCGGTGGTCGATGACATGGACATGGCGCCGGGCGTCGACTGTGTCATCAGACGCGCGCCGGCCCGTTGCAGCCGCCCGGTCGCCCGCTCGAACACTTCCGAGATGGCCGGAACCAGAAGCGTCAGCCCGAAGATCGCGATTATCGCGATGGCTACGTCCCGGAGCGCTGAGCTTGGGAGCCCCAGCGCCGAGATGATCTGGACGCTCGCCAGTGTGAAGACCGTGAAGCTGGCAATAAGCCCGGCGATGACCAGATATGGCCGGCGCCGGTCTCCGTCGGCTCCCGTCGCCAGAACGATGGGCAGGATGGGGAGCACGCAAGGTGATACCGCAGTGACCAATCCGGCGATGAAGGCGACGAGAACGAGTACGAGCATGGGATGCGTCCTTGGGCGGCCAGCACAACGGGCTGGAGAGGAGATGCCGTTGAGGGATCCCGCGCGAGTTCCTGGGCCGCTCCGTTCGTTTCGAAGCGGCCCGAGATACGGGGCCTAGCGCTACTTGCTCGCGCTGGGGCTCACTTCCATCATCGCGCTGGGACTTTCGTGCATCATCGCGTCCGGGCTCGCGCTGGGGCTCTCGTGCATCATCGCGCTGGGGCTTTCGTGCATCATCGCGTCCGGGCTCGGACTGGGGCTGGCTGCTGGCTGGGTGCACGCGGCCAGGCCGATGCTCAAGCCCATCGCGCCGATCGCGAGCAATCCCAGCAGTTTTCGGGGTGATCTGTGCATTTCATCCTCCGGCTTTGGGTGGTTACCGGCCGAAGGATCGGACCTGCCTGTGACGTCGAAATGACAGGTCGATGACAGGAAGATGACAAAGGTGGTTTGGCTGGAGGAGCCAGCCGATACCCCGCGGGTGAAGAATCGCGCCCTGGTGCTTTCGAATTTGACGTACGAGAGATTGGCCGGACGGTCGGCTTCGCCTGATCGAGGGGCGGAGATTCGTTCCCGCACCTGTGTCGACCATACGGGCGCCGGCTGCCGCCGGTGATTCCTGGCACCGCGACACCAGTTTCGGCTCCGTCCCGCGTTGTGTAGTCAAGACGGGCAACCCCCGACCGCCCCGGACTCATCAACCGAATGGAGCGCGATCATGGACGACATCACCGCGGACTCGAAGCCGGATCCTCAAACAGGAGACACAGCTGTGGAGTCGGACCGGCTGCGGCCCATCGTGCGGCTGAGGCTGGGGCTCGTTCATCGAGCGAGCACTCGCCTCCCGGCGGGTGTTGTTCTGGGGATGATCGCCGTGCTGGCCGCATCGGGGTTGGCGTTCGGCGCGCAGATGCTCCCGATCCTCCAGAGCGGAAACCCAGCCGCGAGTCAGATGGAGGGTCAGCTTACGCCCGCAACGCCTGTGGTGGTCTCAGATCAGGAGGAGCCGACCGCCCTGCCTACCCTGGCTCCAGAGGACTCGCCGGCCTCAAGCCAGATGTCGCCCGAACTCGAACCGACGCTCGTGCCGAGCGATCCGCCAAACGGGGTCACCAGCCCGACCTCGACTCCGCGCCCGATAATCCATGCGACGCTTCCACCGTCGGGCTACCTCAGCTTCGCGGCTAAGGCGGAGGGTGGCTGTGCCAGGCTGTACTGGGCAGCCTTCGACGACCCGAGCCGGGCCTACTACCGAGTCGTCCGTTCGACGGACGCCGGCGTCGAGTGGCCGCTCGGGGCACATGACACGCTGGTCGCATCATTCCGCGACGCCGGCCAGGTGAGCACCCTGGACTGCCCAGCCGCCGGCACGTACACGTACCGCGTGTTCGTGGACGAGGCGACGAGTGCCGGATACGTGGTCCTGGTCTCGAGCAATTCCATGACGATCGCCCTGATCGGGTCAACCTCGAGGCCGCCCACGGCCACCCCCGCGCCCACGCCCACCCCCACGCCCACGCCCACCCCCACGCCGATCGTCACGCCCGTACCGGTTGACATGGGTCCGCTCAACGTGACGGCCAATACCAACGGTACCTACACGATCACCTGGAATGCCTACAGCGGACCGCTCGCATTCGGCGGCTACGCCATCTGCTACACGACCAACGAGAACGCCTCCTTTGGTTACGTAGAAGGCTTCGGGGGAGTCATAAGCACCAGCAAGACCGCCATCTCCTGGACGGGCACCTTCCCGTGGGCCGCCACTCTCAAGGTCAAGGTCGAAGCGCTCTACTGGCCGCCCACCGGCCGCGCCCAGAAGGCCGGCGAAACCACGGTCACCGTCATTCCCTACACGGGAGCAACTCCGACCCCCGCGCCGAACCCAACGCCCACCCCGACGCCGACGCCGACGCCCACGCCGGTTGACATAGGTCCGCTCAACGTAACGGCCAATACCAACGG
>PMBG01000157.1 GCA_003153755.1 Chloroflexota bacterium
CTGTACCACATCAGCGGCTGCGGTCGTTGTCATGACTGCCGGACCGGGTATCAGATCAGCTGCTCGAGCCCGATCCGCGCGGCGTACGGCTGGCAGCGGGACGGCGGCAACGCTGAGTTCTGCCTTGCGGAAGAGGCGGACTGCATCCTCATGCCGGATTCCATGAGCTACATCGACGGCGCCTGCGTCGCCTGCGGGTTCGGTACGTGCTACGAAGCAATCCGGAGGATCGGGGTGTCCGGCGACGATATCGCCCTCGTCGTGGGACTCGGCCCCATGGGGCTCGCTTCGCTGATGCTGGCCCGCGCCCGCGGCGCGACTAAGGTCATCGGCGTGGACACCGTTGATGATCGCCTTGCCCTGGCCGAGAAGCTCGGCCTCGCCGACCTCGTCGTCAAGTCCGATGCGAGCGCCCTCGAGCGCATTCGTGAAGCGACCGGTGGGCGCGGCTGCGAAGCCGTCATCGATTGCTCGGGCAACACATACGGTCGCCAGCTCGCGGTCCGCGCGGCACGTCAATGGGGCCGCATCGCCTTCGTGGGCGAGGGTGGCACGGTTGAACTCAATCCAAGCCCGGACATGATCCACGACCAGAAGACCATATATGGGTCCTGGGTAACCAACCTCGGCAATGTCGAGGACCTCGTCGAGCGAATGCCGCGCTGGAACATGCATCCGGACGTAACCTGCACCCACCAGTTCCCGCTCGAGAAGGCCGGTGAAGCCTACCGGACGATGGACGAGGGCAAGTCGGGCAAGGTCGCGATCGTATTCGGCGACTGAGCGGCGCGCATCGTTTGGAGATCCCTCGACTCGTCCCGGGTCCGGCTTGTGTCGCGGCCGGGACGCCAACAAAGCGCAGAGGTGGATCGACTCCATGAATGAAGGCTCATTGATCACCGAAACGGTCGAATACGGTGGCTGGCCAAACTGCATCCGGATCTCCAACGGGGAGATCGAGCTGGTCGCGACTACCGACGTGGGCCCTCGGATAATCCGGCTCGGCTTCGTAGGCGGGCAGAATCTCTTCAAGAACTACGACGACACGCTGGGCCGGACCGGCGACGAGGAGTGGCACAACTACGGCGGCCATCGCCTCTGGCACGCGCCGGAGATATTTCCGCGGACTTACGCGCCGGACAACGGAACCGTCGAGCACTCGTGGGACGGATCCACCCTCGTCCTGCGCAATTCCGAGGGCGACAACGGGCTCGACAAGGAGATGCGTGTCTCCCTCTCTCCCACGTCGCCCCGCGTGGAAGTCGAGCACCGGATCATCAATCGAGGCCCGTGGCCGGTCGAACTGGCGCCCTGGGCGCTATCGGTAATGGCTCCCGGCGGACGGGCAATCTACCCGCAGGAGGACTTCCGCTCGCATCCGGAGACTCTGGTTCCCGCGAGGCCGCTGGTGCTGTGGCATTTCACCGACATGAGCGATCCTCGCTGGACGTGGGGACGTAAGTACGTCCAACTCCGACAGGATCCGAAGTCGACCACCAAGCAGAAGGTCGGTTTCCTCAACAAGCATGGTTGGGCGGCCTACCTCCTCGGGGGCGATGCCTTGATCGTCAGGTACCCATACGATCCGCGGGCCATCTACGCGGATATGGGCTGCAACACCGAGACGTACACCGACCCCGACATGCTCGAAGTGGAGACGCTCGGACCGCTGACCAGGTTGGAGCCGGGTGGATACGTGGATCATCCGGAGTCGTGGACGCTGGCGAAGCTGGAGTGTGGCTCGCTCGACGCCGAGATCGATGAGAAGCTTCTGCCGGCCGCGCGCGCGGCCGGCCGCTGATCCGGAATGAGCCGGGCAGCCCATAACTCGCAGATTCCAACCCAGCCGCATCGCCGCCACAATGCGTTGACCGGTGAGTGGCTGCTCGTCTCCGCCGAGAGGACGAGCCGACCATGGCGCGGTCGCGAGGAAGCCCCGCCGCCGGTGGATGTACCGTCCTACGACGCGTCCTGCTACCTCTGCCCCGGCAACGTCAGGGCGAACGGCAGCCGCAACCCCGAGTACGACTCGACGTTCGTCTTCACCAACGACTTCGCCGCGCTGCGGCCGGACCTGCCCGCCGCTTCGTTCGAGGACCGCCTGTTGCTGGCCGAGAGCGAGCGCGGCACCTGCCGGGTCGTATGCTTCTCGCCTCGCCACGACCTGCCACTTTCTCGTATGACAGCGTCTCAGGCGCGCCTCGTCGTGGATGTGTGGGCTACCGAGACGGCCGATTTGGGCAAGACCTTCGGGTGGGTCCAGATCTTCGAGAACCGTGGCGCCGCCATGGGGGCATCCAGCCCACATCCACACGGCCAGATCTGGGCCGGCGACGCGCTACCCCTCGAGGCGTTGAAGGAGGACGCGACCCAGCGCCGTCACTGGGAATCCACGGGCCGCCGGTTGCTGCTCGACTACGCGGAGCAGGAGGCCGGCGGGTCGAGGGTACTCGCGATGGACGACGACTGGCTCGTCCTTGTGCCGTTCTGGGCCGCCTGGCCGTTTGAGACTCTGGTCATTGCCCGTCACCCGGTGGCGCGCATACCGGAGCTCGGAGATCGGCAGCGGAACTCCCTTGCGGAACGATTGACCGAACTTCTGCGCGGCTACGACGCGTTGTTCGACGAGCCGTTCCCGTACTCGATGGGCTGGCATCAGGCTCCGTGCGACGGCCAGGACAGACCGTACTGGCAGCTACACGCCCATTTCTATCCACCGATGCTGCGGGCGACGGTTCGGAAGTTCATGGTCGGCTATGAACTCCTCTCCGAACCGCAACGGGACATTACCGCCGAGGAAGCAGCGGAGCGACTCCGAAGCGCCATGGGCAATGCCCGTCAAGCGGCGGGAGCCGGGAGACCCTGAACCAGCGCCGCGTTCGCGGCCTTTGCCTAGGTGTTCGCCCGTTGTGGCTCATCGGCGATCCGGACGCGATCTCGTCCGCTCCCCTTGGCCTCATAGAGGGCTCTGTCCGCGGCCGCCAGCAGTCCGGTTTCCGTATCGCCCGCGTCCACGAGCTTCACTCCAAAGCTGATCGTGATCGGAATGTCCCCAGCACTTGTGGGTATCGGGTTGTTCGCGACAGATGCCCGCAAACGCTCGTAGAGGATGCCCGGGCCGTCCTCTCGGCGATGTTCCGTGACGACAACGAACTCATCGCCGCCATGACGGCCAAGGACGTCGTGCCCGCGCAGGCTCTTCTCGATGAGACGGACAAGCCCGCAAAGCACTTCGTCGCCGGTCTGGTGGCCATACGTGTCGTTGATCTGCTTGAAGTAGTCGATGTCGCAGATTCCAACGGCCAGGACGTTCTCGTAGCGCCGCTTCCGTGAAAGCTCGCGGGTGAGCGCGCCCGCGAAGGCCCGGCGATTCAGAACGCCGGTCAGCGGGTCGTGCATGGCCTCGTGGACGAGCGCCTCGCGCGCCTCGTCGAGCTTCGCCTGCAACTCGACCAGGCGTCGGCCCACGTCAACCCGGGCCAGGAGTTCGCCTGGGTCGAAGGGTTTGGCGAGGTAGTCGTCCGCTCCGGCCTCCAGACCGGTCACGACGTCGGCCTTCTGGTCGAGAGAGGTCAGGAGAATGATGTAGGGAGGCTGGCTCGTTTCGATGGTGCGCGCGCGGCGGCACACGTCCACCCCGGAGAGCCCGGGCATAACCCAGTCGAGGATGGCCAGCTTGGGTGCGTCGGGGCGCTTCATTGCGTCCCAGGCATCGAGGCCGTTGATAGTCTCCACGACCTCGTGGCCGTGTTTCCTCAGCACGCCGGAGAGGACCAGGCGCGACGTGACGTCATCGTCGGCGATCAGGATCTTCACCAGGGCGACCCCCGGCTCTCGGGAGAAGAACCGGCCGCCGATATGGTCATGATCGTCCGCTCGAAGCCGATGTCTTCTCGTCTGCAAAGGATTGCATCGACTCCCTGAGCCTGGCAAATCGCGCATCGAGCTCTGGTAGATGGGCGGCTGCGTTCGCAAGATCGCCGGCTCCCGCGGCCTTCTCCATCTCCAGGGCCACAGCCCGCACCGACTCACCGCCCACGTTGGCCGACGCGCCCTTGATAGTGTGGGCCTGACGGATCGCGCCTTCGGCATCGCCGGCATCGAGGTACTTCCGGAGTTGCCCGATCTGCCCCGGGATGTCATTCAGGAACCCGGTGGCCACCGAGCGCGCGAGGTCCTCGTCGTTCATCAGGCGAGCCAGGAATGCCGACCGATCGAAAGTCGGTGGTTCGGGCTGCCCGGCCGCGGCGGGGGCGAGAATGGGAGCGGCCGCAGCCGGTCCGGCGAACGCGACGGTGGGTCCGGCAGCGTCCTCGCCCGGCAGCCATCGTCGCAGGGCCTCGGCCAGTGCCTGTGGCGACACGGGCTTGGTCACGTAGTCGTTCATCCCTGCGTCCAGGCACCGCTCACGATCGCCCTGCATGGCGTGGGCCGTCATCGCGATGATCGGTATCTCGTGGTTCCTGACCGAGGACAGAGGATCGCGGATGTGGCTCGTGGCCTCCAGCCCGTCCATCTGGGGCATCTGCACGTCCATGAGCACTACGTCGTACGCGACCGACTCGAGCGCAGCGATCGCTTCGGCGCCGTTGGCGACGGCGTCCGCCTTCAGTCCGAGCTTCCCGAGGATTCCGAGTGCCACTTGCTGGTTGGTGACGTTGTCCTCGGCGAGCAGGATCCGAAGCGTCCCCCGCCGCATTTCCCGGATCGCATGGCGCGTGACGATCGGTCTCACCGGCTGGGCCACGGAGGTTCCGGCCAGCACCGCGGCGAGGCAGTCGAAGAGGTCGGACTGCCGCGCGGGCTTGACAAGGTAGGCGGCAAAACCGAGTTCCTGCATGTGGCGAGCGTCGCCCCTCTGGCCGATGGAAGTCATCAGCACGAGGATCGTGTGGGCGAGGGTCTTGTCGGACTTGATTGCCCGGGCGAGGTCCTCGCCGTCCATTCCCGGCATCTGCATGTCCAGGATCACGGCGGCGAATGGATCGCCGGCGTCTCTGGCCTGCTTCAGCGCGAGCAGCGCCGTCGGACCGTCGCAGGTCTCCTCCGAGCGCGTACCCCAGGCGTTGAGTTGGGCTGCAAGGATCTCGCGATTTGTGGGGCTGTCGTCGACGATCAGGATGTGGACACCGTGAATCTGAGCCGGCGGTGGGGCGTTCCGCGGAATCCCCATCTGCTTGCCGAAACGCGCCGTGAACCAGAACTCGGAGCCGCCGTCGCCATCGCTCGCGAAGCCGATATCGCCGCCCATGATCTCGGCCAGCTGCTTTGAGATCGCCAGACCGAGTCCGGTGCCGCCGTACTTCCGTGTGGTCGAGGCGTCCGCCTGCGTGAACTTCTGGAACATGAACGCCTGCTTTTCGGCCGGAATGCCGATGCCGGTGTCCTTGACCGAGAATCGCAGCATCACCTCTGTGTCGGTCTCCGACACGAGCATCGCCCTCACCGCGATCTCGCCGTGCTCGGTGAACTTGACCGCGTTGCCGGCGAGGTTGAGGAGAACCTGCCGAAGACGTCCCGGGTCGCCGGTGAGGTTGGCCGGCACGTCGGGGGCGGCGGCACAGATGAATTCCAGCCCCTTGTCCTGGGCGCGCAGGGCCATCAGGCTGGCAAAGTCGTCGAGCAAGGCGCGCACGTCGAAGTCCAGTGTCTCGAGTTCGAGCTTGCCTGCCTCGATCTTGGAGAAGTCGAGGATGTCGTTCAGCAGCGTGAGCAGAGCCTCGGCGCTGGAAGCAACGGTCTCCGCGTATCTGCGCTGATCCTCGTCGAGGTTGGTGTCGAGCAGCAGACCCGTCATCCCGATTACCCCGTTCATCGGGGTGCGTATCTCGTGGCTCATGTTGGCCAGGAAGTCGCTCTTGGCCCGGTTGGCGGACTCGGCACGGGCGGTCGCCACCTCGAGCGCCCGGTTGGTCTCTTCGAGCGCGGCCTCGGCCTCCTTGCGCGCGGTCACGTCGCTCAACAGGTTGAGCGACGCCGGTTTCCCGTTCCATTCGATGACCGCCGCCGACAGGAACACCCAGATGTTCGCGCCTTCCGGTCCAACCAGCCTAAAGTCGTAGGCGTCTTCGACTTCTTCCCCGGCGATCCGCTTCCGATAGTTCGCGCCCACCAGCGCCCTGTCTTCGGAGAAGACGAAGTCCAGGAATGGCTTGCCCTGCAGATCGCTTTCCGGTACGCCCAAGAGGTCGGTCATCCTGCGGTTGACGAACACGAACCTTCCGTCCTGGGCGATGTAGATGGCCTCGTTGGCCTTCTCCGCGAGCGTACGGTACTTTTCCTCGCTTTCACGGAGAGTCGCTTCGGCCTCCTTGCGCTTGGTTATGTCCCTCGACATGCCCAGGGTCCCGAGCGTTCTGCCTTGAGGATCCGTTCGGACCATCTTGGTCGTCGAGACCCAAGTCTCGCGGCCGTCGAGGTGCATCTCCTTTTCCTCGAGGTCGACGACCGGCCGGCCCGTCCTCATTACCTCCCGCTCGTCCTCGAATGCGGGGCCGGCGTGTTCCTCCGTGAAGAAGTCGAAGTCCGTCTTGCCGACTGCCTCCGAGGGATCGCTCAGGCCCACGAGCGCGGCCATGGCCTTGCTGATCATGATGAATCGCCCGTCGGCATCCTTGAAGTAGACGGAATCCGTGGTGTTGTCCATGAGCGCCTTGAGCAAGGACCCTTCCCGGATCGGGTCCGCCTCCGCCCGCTGCGATGCGGTCATCTCGCGGATGAGCAGCACGAGACCAGTCGGCGTCCCGTCGGCGCGCCGCATCAACTCGTTCGTGGCTTCGATGAAGACGGCGCCACCGTTCTTGCGCAGGGCGCAGTATTCGATCGGCCCCATCGGTTCTCCGGAAACGATGCGGGCGAAGTCGGCGGAGGCACGGACCCTGTCCTCGGGCGCTACATAGTCCGTGAGAGGGTGGCCGACCATGTCCTCAGGGTGCTCCCAGCCCAACATGGCCAGCGCGGCCGCCGAGACCGTCAGGATCGTGCCATCCAGGTCCGACACGACCACAGGCACCTTGTTCCACGCTTGGAGCATCACGTCGTGAGCAGAGTCTTCGACGTCAAGGCTCATCGCCTAACCCTTCGTCCCGCCGGCTACGGCGCAGAAGCTACCGAACGAGTGGCTCATCGATGCTCCGCGTAAAGAGGGGTCGGTTACACACGGCGCCGGCCCAGCGCCCGCTTCCAGTCTACGCTTGAGGTAGTTCGCGGCAATCAGCCCTTTGTGGGGGCCAGAAGGGGTCTATTCAGCGGTCCGCCGGTCGGATTTCGCCGACGGCCTGCGACCGCGGTGGCCGCGTTGGCCGGACGCGAGTGGGCTAAGATGACTCGCGTCCATTCCGGGTTTCGGCGTCTTGGGGCCGCCGAACTCACTGATCTCCCGATCTTGAACACAGTGGGGTGAGCTTGTGGACGACTGGTGGGTATGCGAGTCCTGCCATTCGATCAATCGACGGGGCGCTCGAGCGTGCTATAGCTGCAAGGCCCCCAGAGAAGGCCATCCCGCCGATCCGCCGCCCGCACCGCCTGCGTCCCCCGCGCCCCCCGCCCCGCCATTCGGCGGTTTCGGGCAAACGCCACGGCCCGTACCTCCTCAGCCGGACTACGGCCAGACCCCGCCACCTCAGCAGTACGGCGGCTTCGGCCAGACGCCTCCGCCCGGGCAGCCTCCGGCCGGCTTCGGCCAGCCGAGCTACCCGCAACCACGTAGCGGCTTTGGCCAGACGCCGCCGCCCGCGCCGCCCGCGCCGCCATACGGCGGTTTCGGACAAACGCCACGGCCCGTACCTCCTCAGCCGGGCTACGGCCAGACGCCTCCGCCCGCGCAGCCTCCGGCCGGCTTCGGCCAGGCAACCTACCCACAACCATATGGCGGCTTCGGCCAGACGCCGCCGCCCGGCGACCCGTGGTCGACCCAGCCGGCTGCGCCCCGCAGCTCCAGGCGCGGGCCGATACTTGCCGTCCTGGCCGTCGGCCTGGTGGTATTGATGGGGGCCGGGGCTGTTGTCGTAGTCCTCCCGCACTCCACATCCAGCACGTCGGCCCCTGTGGCAACCAATCCGTCCGCGGCGGCGTCTCGTTCGGCCACGCCCAAGCCAACGATCGCTCCCACGCCGGCTCCTACCTTCACCGCCGCCGGCGATATGGCGCAGCCCCGAAGCTCCTTCACGGCCACACTGCTGACGGACGGTCGAGTCCTGGTTGCGGGAGGCTTCATCGCCAGAGACGCGGCGACCAAGAAGGACACGGTCACCAACACCGCCGAGATCTACGATCCGGCAACGGGCAAGTTCACGGCAACGGGCAAGATGACCTCCCCGCGGGCCAAGCAAGTTGCCACGCTACTTGCCGATGGACGCGTGCTGATCTCCGGCGGGACGAACGGCAGCTATCGTCTCGGTACGGCCGAGGTCTACGACCCGGTCAAGGGTAAGTTCACGGCCACCGGAGCCATGCGAGCCTCCCGAGTCGAGCACACGGCCACCCTGCTTCCGAGCGGCAAGGTCCTCCTCGCGGGAGGGTGGGACAGCACCACACATCTCGCGACCGCGGAGCTCTACGACCCGGCCACGAACAAGTTCACCGCCACCGGCGCGATGCTTGTCGGCCGGGGCGAGAGCGTCGCAGGCCTTCTCCCGGACGGCACCGTGATCATCGCCGGCGGCGCTACCACCGACAAGACGGCCCTCACGGAGGCCGAGATCTACAACCCCGCCACGGGCAAGTTCACCGCCACCGCCGCTATGTCCCTCCAACGCCAGTACTCGAGCGGCGTGGTCATGGCCGACGGCCGCTTCCTGGTGGCCGGCGGGTTCGACAAGGACTTCTTCACGGAGGATTCGGCCGAGGTCTACGATCCGGCGAAGGGGATCTGGACGGATACCGGGAGCATGATCGAAGCCAAGGCGAGCAACGCGATCGTGCTGCTACCGAGCGGGTCGGTCGCGCTGGTCGGCGGCTTCGGCGCTACCTACGACCAAAGCGCCACGCAAATCTTCGACCCGGTGACCATGACGTTCAGCCCCGAGGCCGAAATGATCACGTCCCGGGAGTACTGCGAAGCGGTCACGCTAAAAGACGGTCGTATCCTGGTGGTCGGCGGGACGAGCAGCACCGCCACGATCCTCAAGTCCGCGGAGCTATTCGGCAACTAGGGCGGCCGGTGCCGTAGTCCCCGGCGCCTGCGCTCCGCCGGTGTTGCCGCCGCACGCCGCCCACGCTCGGGCTGCAACATGAGCGGCTCGATTGCGCGAACGATCTTGCCATCCGCCGCGTCTTGGTTGGTGGAACCTGCTGTATGGGCCACACTACCGGAAGGGGCACGGATGGCTGAGGAGATCGTTCGGACGGCGGCGATCTTGCCCGCCGCGGATCGCGAGAGGGGCTTCTCGGCGATCCTCGACATAGAGCTCGACCGGGCGTACCGAGTGGCGGGCCACATCCTGGGCGACTCCGCCGAAGCCGAGGATGCCACGCAGGAGGCGCTCGCCAAGGCGTGGGCATCCTGGCAGACGCTGCGCACGCCGGATGCGGCACAGGGGTGGTTCTGGCGAATCCTGGTGAACGGCTGCCGGAGTCGCCTGCGAGCTAGAAAGAATCACGGTGTTCGTGACATCGTCGAGGCCGAAGACATCGCGTCGGCGGACCCGTTCGTCGCCTCCCTGGCGCGGGACGTCGTTGGCCGTGCGATGACCGCGCTCAACGACGATCAGCGCATCACCGTCGTCCTTCGCTTCTGGGGCGACTTGACCGTCCCCGAAATCGCGGATCGGATGCGGGTTCGGCCGGGGACCGTGAAATCCAGACTGCATGCGGCGCTTTCGACTATGCGCCGAGACCTCGAGCGCCGTGGGGAGGCTCAGTCATGAACGAACAAGAGATGGAAGTCCGGCTCGAGCGGCTCGCCCGTTCCGGCGAGGACATCTGCGCGCCCGAACCTTTGCGCCGATTCATGCGCTCGCTGGAGGCGGGCACGGTCGAGGCGACGCCGGTCATCCGCGGCGCCCGGCGCGGTCGGTTCCATTGGGGTCTGCCGGGGCTTATGGCCGTTCGGGCCGCCGCCACCGTGGCCGTTACCGCGTTGATCGCCGGAGCCCTGCTGATCGCCGTCGTCCCGGCGCATTCGTCTCCGGTGGCGCCCCCAACGCCCGTCGCCGGTCCCACGTTCAGCGCTTCTTCCTGGAGCAGGCTGTACTCGTTCCCGGCGTCGTCGGGCGGATTCTCGCAAGTGACCGGCATGCGGCAAAGCGATGGGCTCATCTATGGACTCGTGGCCCGTACCGGCCCGGAACAGCAGTCGGCCCGGTGGGGCAACTTCACCGGTGCGGAGTATCTGGTCGCGCAGTCCGCCGACGGCCGCAATTGGACACTCGGAGAGCCGCTGTCCGATCCCGTTCTGACGATGGACCTCCCCCCGATGGACGCGACCGCCGCCTACCGCGCGATTGCGAAGCACGGAAGCCGCTGGGTGGTCGTGGGCGGTGTCGACGGCGCGCCGGCCGCGGTGGCCATCAGCGATGGGAATCAACCGGTGGAGAGCATCGGTATGGCCTGGGTATCGGACGATGGACTCAGCTGGCGGCAGCCCTCGAGCGCCCGATTCCCCGGCTACAAATTCACCAATGTCGCGGCAACCAGTTGGGGCTTCATCGCGACTGGAAGTCGCGCCGATAGCACCGGGTTCGGAGTATGGACGTCCAGCGACGGCGTCGACTGGCAGGTGGCGGTGGAGCCCACGGGAACGTCCACCGGTTCCGTCGACATCGAGTTCGATCCGGCAGGTGGGTACCTCGCCATCGCCGCGGATGCCGCCACGACGGACGGGGCAACGGGATCGCTGAAGGTGGCGATCTTCCATTCCGGCGATGGGCATGAGTGGACTCAGGCGAAGACGAAGCTGAACCTGTCGCTCGGGAGCGGCGTCCAGGTAGTCCACGAGAATGGAGCGTGGACGATCAACATCAGTGTGTACGACGGGCCGACCGGCACGACGCCGGACGGTCAGGTCACTTACCGGGCGCATCTGGAAGGCGTGACTTCTCCAGACGGCCTGAACTGGACCCCAACGGGCTCGTCGGCAGAATTCACAGCATCCGCTTCCCTGTATTCCGTGGCCGTGAGGCACGGGTCCGAGACTCTCGGATTTATCGCGCCCGATCAGGTGAATGGAATGGCGCCGGTAGCCGGTCTCGGCGTTGCTGTTCCCGCGCCCGCAGTGCCGGACGTGCCGGTCCCAGCCGGCACGGCAGCCCCCGGCGTTACGCCGGTGGCGCCCGGGTCGAACAAGTCGAGCCAGGCGATCAGGGTGGGCCGTACGGACGGCCTGAGCGGCTGGACATCGGCCGGCACCGGTCCGATTGGGATCCCGACGGACGCGGTCGCCCTACCCGATCGGCTCCTGCTCTTCGTGAGCCGGAGCGACCCCGCGGCCGGGACGGAGTGGGTTGAGGTCTGGAGCGCGCCCTGGCCGTAGGCCGCACAAGAAGACCGGCGCAGGTCAGGCTCGTGGGCCACGATATCGCTCGTGAGCGGCGGCGCTTCGTTCCTAAAGCCGGTACGCGCGCTTCGCCAGGTCGTATGCCATCTCGTGAGCCATGGTGTGGGCGTCGGAGCGACTCACGATCCCGCGTAACACGAGGCCCGCGAGCCAGTTGGAGCTTGCCCGCCGCCAGACGTCGTGCCGGATCGGGATGGAACAGAACGCGCGCGTGTCGTCGTTGAATCCGGACGTGTTGTAGAGCCCGGCGGTCTCGATCACCTGGTCGAGGTAACGCGACATCCCGTTCAGGCTGTCGTGGAACCACCACGGCGGCCCGATCCGGAGCGCGGGGTAGTAGCCCGCGAGCGGAGCAAGCTCGCGCGCGTACGTGGTCTCGTCGAGGGTGAAGAGGATCAGCCTGAGGCTCGCATCGTTCCCAAAGCGTTCCAGAAGTGGCCGCAGGTTACGGGTGAACTCCGAGGCGATTGGGATGTCGGCGCCCATGTTGGCGCCGAACCGCTCGAAGAACGCCGGGCTATGGTCTCGCAGCGAGCCCACGTGGATCTGCATCACGAGGCCGTCCTCGACGCTCATCCGGGCAAGCTCCATGAGCATGTGGCCCCCGAAACGTCGGGCGTCGTCCGCGGTGGCCTGCCCTTTGAGGGCGCGGGTCATGATCGCGTCCGCCTCGGCCTCACCGAGCGATTCGACATAGGCGGTCTCCGCCGCGTGGTCGGTTGCCACCGCGCCCATCGAGGTGAAGAAGGCGCGCCGCTCCTCGAGAGCCGAAACGAGCGCGGAGGTGCGGGTTATGTCGCGGCCCACGACGGCTGACAGCGTATTGATCGAGTCCCGCCAGCCTGTCGCCAGGACGTTCACCACGCCGTCTGGCCGGAACGTGGGGCGCACGTCGCCGGACCAGCCGGACTCACGCATGGCACGGTGTGCCTGGAGCGAGTCGGCCGCGTCGTCGGTCGTGCACAGCGTCTCGATTCCGAATCGCTCGAAGAGCGCGCGAGGCCGGAACTCCGGACGGCTCAGCTTCTCCGACACGGCGTCGTAAACGGCTCCGGCATTCTCGCTCGACAGCGGCTCGTCGATCCCGAACACGGTCCGCAACTCGTCGGCCAGCCACATGCCCGACGGAGTCGCACGGAAGAGGAAGATATTGTCGGCGAAGAGTTGCCAGGCGCGGCGATGGTCGACCTGGACCTCGGCGCCGGCCGAGCCGCCGTTCCGAGGCCGTACGCCGAGCGCCTCGAGCGCTACGCCCTGCGAATGGAGCATCCGCAAGATGTAGTGGTCCGGGATCAGGAACAACTCCGCGGGCGTCCCGAACGTTGCCTCAGGGTCGGCGAGCAGACGAGGGTCCACGTGTCCGTGCGGGCTGATTATCGGAAGCCCGGCGACGCCCTCGTAGATGTCTCGAGCGACGCTTCGCTGAGCCGCGTCGGGCCCGAGGTAGCGGTCGGCCACCAGGTTCGATTCAACCGTCATGGATACACCTCACACACGTTCCCATCGTAATCCACGCCCGACTTCGCGGCTCAGCTCCGGCATGCGGCCGGATCCGGTGGCCGGCAAGTGGCGTCCGGGTCGTTTGCCGCTAAGTCCTACGTTCGAGAGGACGGTGCTCTGAGTGTAGGGCCCTTCGGCCGCCACGAGATTGAGCCCGATGTCGCCCGCGGGTCTTTCAGGCTGCTTTCATGCACCCGAGCCAGCCTGAGCTTCTCATTGGTCCCGCTCCGCGAATCTGGTATTCATACACATGCCGGGCCTCCCTTCACGCGTCGCCGCTTTGGTCCGCGCGCCCGCCGTTCCGACACAAGGCGGCAGGAGTCGGCTGTCTCCACTCGCGAGCGCCTTTGCGCTGGTCGCGGTTCTCGTCTACGGCTTTGGCCTATCCGTCTGGCCGGAGCTGGCGAAGCCGGGGAGTCCGGCAGGCGGAACGGCGGCGGTCGTTACCAGCTTCTCGATTGCGGAGGACCTGTCGACGGCCACGGTCGGGCTGACCGGTGCCGGGGGCGCGACGTTCCTCGGGCCGAGTGGATCTGTGGAAGTGGACGGATTGGGCGTGCTCCGGATACCCCTGGACTTCTCCGGCGCGACCGCTCCAACGACCATCACCTTGACATCCGCGAGCGACCCCGCGGACGTGCTCCAGGTCAACTACTACCCCGCGCAGTATTACCAGAGCATCGGACTCAAGTCGGCCGGGGTCATCGATCTGTACACGACGTTGCCGAGGGCGAACAACACGTCCCGGAAGGAAGACACATCACCGCCGGTCCAGGCCGCCACGACCTCCCAGGCGTCGCCGGCTGCCGCCGACTCTGCCGGACAGGCCGCCTGGATGTTTGTCCACGCGTTGTTTGGCACCGCCGCGGAGGATGAGTCGCTGGACGAGCAGATCCGCCAGCTGTACCTGCAGTTCGACGCACAGAACGATCCGGAGGTGGGCACCGTCTGCGATCGCTCGATGTCCGGCATCGACATGCTTTCGGCGGTCTCCGTACACACCTGCTACGTGACCTGTACCGGATACGCGCTGATCACCAACGCTTTCCTGCGCTCCATGGAGACTCCGTCGCGGTACATCAGTCTCGGCGGCACCTACTCATATCTGCCGAACGGTGTGCTGGTCGAGTCGAGCGAGAGCCACGACACCGCGGACCTGTGGGCCAATGGGCAATGGCAGTGGCTCGACCCCACGTTGCGGGTCCTGCGGGCGACCGGGGCGGGCGGGCTCACCCTGACGCTGGACGGGTTGATGAGCGCGCTGACCGGTCAATCTTCGCGAAGCGCGCTGACCTTCACGCGGCTGGATCCGGCCACGGGCCATTGGCAGACGCTCTCGTGGGACAACGAGGACGCGGCCTTCAGGCAGTACATCAGCGCCTACCTGTCGGCGGACAAGATCATGCTCGCCGGTTAGGCCCAGGCGCTCGTGGACTCCTGCCCGGCGAGCCAGTCCGCAACTCGTCTAGACGCCGGGCGGTCGATGAACGAACCACCACGCCGCGCCTCCGAGCGTAGCGCCGCCAAGGCCCATCACGGCGAGGACAAGTAGCCACACCGGCGGAGCCGAGGATGGCTGTGACCCTCCGCTCGGCGACGGCGCGGTGACCGCGGATGCGGCCGCGCCACCCGATCCCTGATCCGTGGCGCCGGCAACCGCCACGAGGGCGGCGCTCGGGACTTCCGACGCGGTCGCGTCCGGCGTGGGAGCAACAGGCACGGGCGTCTCGGTAGTCGTGGCGGCCGGCGTGGCGGGTGCGCTCGATGCTGCGGGCGCCGCTGCCGACACACGTGGCGTGGGCGGCGGGACGGGGTTGGGTCTCGGGGCAGCAGGGGTGGCCGTGGGGGCGGCAGCCGGAGGCGGCGTCGGAGTCGGCGTCGCGGCGGGGGCCGGCGGCGGCGGCGGGACGGGGGCCGGCGGCGCCGTCGGAATTGCCGTCGGAATTGCCGTCGGAATGGGCGTCGGAATGGGCGTCGGAATGGGCGTCGCGGCCGGCAACGCGACCATCGTCTGGAACGCGAAGTCCTGCGTGCAGTAGCTGGCGGCGCTGCCACCGACATAGGAGGCCCACGCAGGGATCGTCCTGTATGTGAAGTAGTTGACGTCGTATCGATTCATCGCGTACGCCCCACCACCGGTGTAGGTGTTGGAGCAGTTGCCGAGCCACTCGATGCCCCACGGTGCTTCCGTCCGCAGCACGATCGCGTACTGCGTGCCCGCCACGAGATCCGGCTGCGGGTCCGACACGGTAGCCCACGTCCAGCCGATGCGATCGGTTGTAGGAAGGACAATCGTCTGCCTGGCCCACACGAGAGTGAGAAAGGGGTAGCTGCCGTTCATCGCGTCCACTTCGAGCGTCGCAGTCCCGGCGGGGGCGGAGCCCGATACGCCGGTGGGTCCCCAGTAGCCTGCGTAGACTCCCACCGCGACGAGCTTCCGACTCACTCCGGCCGTGAAGGTCTGGATCTCGAAGTAGTCGCTGGTCCAGAGCGATGCCCCATTTGTGAGGCCGCCCGTCTGCTGCTGGTCAACCTGCCCGGCGATTGCCAGCGTGCCCCCTGAGCCGATAACGATGGCAACCGCGACCGCGGCAAGCGATAGGGCGACGCGTCGCACGGGTCTCCTCCTCCGGGACTGGCGGACTACTTTGTGAAGGAACGGAAACCTATAGTGGACCAGTAGTCGATATTGGCGTGCGCCGGGCTCGCAGCGTGGGTCAGCTGCGGCCGCGGGGAGCCGCTCGATCGACAGGCCGAAGGTTCCACCCGGGCCCAAGCTCCCCTCCCGGCGGATCGGTCGACCTGCGCATCTGACCCGCGCCGACATTTCGACTTGCGCACTACCCGATCGGGCAGGTGGCTGAGCGTGCGCACACCACCCCCTGGTACCAACTGACCACACGGACCCGGGGACCAAGGTCGGGCCCTCCGCTGGTGCGGCCGGGCCATTGGTTGCGCCGTCCGAGACGAATAGGGTGAGTGCACGCCGCCCCCTACCGACTCATGCCGGCCCGTCCCGTCAGCGGGCTCCTCGGAGAATTCCCGATGCGCCACCCCTCCAGGCTGCCGCATGCCCGTGTGCTGCGCCTCCTCGTTCTCGCCGGCGGCCTTGCCGCGTTTCTCATTCCGGTCGCCGTTTGGGCGGCTTCGGCCTCCACGTACACCCTCGCCGTGTCGAGTTCGTCCGGGCGTGGCTCGTCCGTTGCGCTGTCCGGCGACAACCTGAGCGGCAACGCCTACATATTCGTGACTCCCACGAGCGGCGTCACGAAGGCGAGCTTCTGGCTCGACAACACGGCGATGAGCGGCACGGCCACGCACGTTGAGAGCGGCGCACCGCTCGACTTCGTGGGCACCGACTCGGCCGGCAAGGCCAAGCCTTGGGATACGTCCAAGGTCGCCGTGGGCACGCACACGATCAGCTCCAAGGTGGTCACGAGCAGCGGCACGACATCGTTCACCACGACGTTCACTGTCGGGTCCGGCGCGACGCCGAAGCCCACGGTGACGTCGACGCCGAAGCCCACGGTGACTCCGACCCCGACCCCGACCTCACCGTTTCCGCCACCGTTGCAGGATCCGCCGTGGGCCTGTCCAAGGCCGGAGCGGGCACCATGGTCCTGTCCGGCCCGAATACGTACA
>PMBG01000126.1 GCA_003153755.1 Chloroflexota bacterium
GTGCGCCTCGTGAAGACCCGCCCGCTCGCGACGCAGCTGTGCGAGGGCGGCCACGTCCTCGTGAACGGGTTCCCGGCGAAGCCGGCGACCAGGGTTCGCGCAGGCGATCGGATCGAGGCACTCATCGCGGATCGCGAGCGCGTGATCGAGGTCGTGCGGCCGATCGAGTCGCGGGTCGGGGCGCCCGCCGCAGCGGCCTGCTACGTGGACAACAGCCCGCCGATTGCGACGGGGGCCGAGCCCGGTGCCGCGGCGGGGATGATGCGCATCCGTGGGGAGGGCCGGCCCGGCAAGCGCCTCCGGCGCGAGCTCGAGCGCCTGCGCCGGATCGGCGACGCCTGAGTCCGGAGCGGCGAGCCCTTGTGGGTGGCATCGCCAAGCCCAGAGACGAGGCAGTCGACTTCAGTTTGGCGAATCCCGGCCATTGGGACGCCGCGAAGTGCCCTGATTCGGGTTGCGGCCATGTATGCTCTGGTGAACGTCCGTCAACCGATGGAGATGGGCTGTGGCGCTGTTTGGACCGCCCGACGTTGATAAGCTCAAAGCCAAGCACGACGTCCAGGGACTGATTCGGGCGCTGGGCTACGCCGCCGACGCAAATGTCCGCCGAGCCGCCGCCGAGGGGCTGGCCGAGCTTGGTGATGCCCGAGCGGTTGAGCCGCTCATCCTTGCCCTGAAGAACCCCGACTGGCAACACGACTGGCATGACACCTCGGCACTCACCGGGGCGCTGACCCGTTTGGGGACACCGTCGGTGGGACCGTTGATCGCCGCTCTGACCTGGCATTCCAACGTGGTCCGAGTTTCTGCCGGGGAAGCTCTTGCGGTGATCGGCCGGCCGGCCGTCCAACCGCTCATCGAGCTTCTGGGCGACGCCGACCTGGAGACTCGCGAGGCCGCCGGCCAGATCCTCGCGGATATCGGCGCCGATGCGGTCGACCAGCTGATCGAAGCCCTGACCAGCGGGGTGATCAGCAGGCGGCAGCGGGCCGCCAGAGCGCTGGGTGAAATTGGTGACCCACGTGCAGTCGAGCCTTTGACACGGGCCCTGGCCGACCAGGTGGCGGGGGTCCGCCAGGCGGCCGCCAGGTCACTCGGCGAAATCGCCGACCCCAGGATCGCAGACGCCCTCGTTTCCGCCCTGGATGACCCATCCCTGGACGTTCGCAGGGTCGCCGCCCTCGCGCTCGCGGACATGCGGGATCCGCGCGCCGTCAGGACGCTGCTGCCCGAACTCCTGCGAGCCAAGGACCAGGACGCCGTCGACGCGCTCGTCAAGGTGGGCTTTCCAGTGGTGGAGCCGCTGCTCGCCATGCTCGCCGACTTGAAGGCTCACGGGGACGAACGCTGGATGCTGGACGAGTTGCGGTCGGAGGCTCCAACGGTCCTGGTTCGGATCGGCTGCCGGCAGGACGTGGCCACACTCGTCGCACAGCTATTCGCCCCGAGACAGGAGGAGATCAGCGACGCCGCGTCGAAATTGTCCCTGCTCTACTCGTCGGGGGCACTCGATTTGCAGACCCAGGCGCTCATCCTCGCCGCACGGGCGCGCGTCGAACTGGCTCGCTCAGACGGGTCCCCGGAGAAGGACGACGGGCAGCCGGATCAGTGATTCGGAGCCGGTCCAGATCGGAGCGTGGCCCGTGGGAATCCTGACCGGCCTGGCTGCCGCGGCGGTCGACCTGACGGGAAAGTAGACGGTCGCTGCAAGTTCGGCCTAGTCGGTGGCGTTTGCCACGTCCCGGCTCGGGGGTACTCCGAACTTGCGGACGTACTCGCGGCTGAACTGGCTCGGGCTCTCGTACCCCACATCGTAAGCAGCGGTGGTAACCGAGGCGCCGCCCGTCTTCAGCAGCCGCCGCGCCTCGAGCAGCCGAAGATCCTTCTGGTATTGCAGCGGCGTCGTTGACGTGATCGTCTTGAAGTGCTTGTGGAATGACGACGCACTCATTCCCACCCGCCGGGCGAGATCCGGAACCGCAATCGGCGAAGGGATGTTGCCCCGGATGTGGCCAGTGGCGCGGGCGATGGCGCTGGCGTAGCTGTCGTGGCGAGTGAGACTCCGAAGCATTCCGCCGTACGGAGCAACCAGCAAGCGGTAGTGGATCTCCTTCAGGGTGAGCGGACCGAGGACCTTCGCGTCCGCAGGGAAATCGGCGAGCGCCAGGTATCGACGCAGGGCATCGATCAGCTCGGGATCCGCCCGATACGTCTCGGCCGAACGAGCATGCCCGCCGTCGAACTCCGACTCCGCAACCTCATCGTAGAGCTTCCTGACGGTAGCGACGTCCACGTCCAGGACGAGCGCCAGATACGGGGCGTTCGTGACTCTGGAGCACACAGGCAAATAGTGACTCACAAGGAGGCACTCCCCAGGGGCGACCGACAGGGTGCGTTCTCCGATCGAGACCTCTTTCCTGCCCTGGAGGATCAGGCATAGGACGGGCTCGTACACCGAGGCTTCGAACGGACCGGAGCGGTCTTGGCGGAGGAGCTGCAGACCATCCATCGGCCGCACGACTTGTTGGTAGCCGTTCTGGACAGCGGCAAGATGGCGGGAAGCTTGTTCGATGAGCTGTTCCAATGGCGGTTACGGCCTCCAGCGACGGACATGCCAGCGCTCCTGGGACGTAGCCCATTCTGCCGCGACGTGCAGGATTAGGCAAACAGTCTGGAGGAACTGGCAGGCACTGCGGTTCCGCGATGAGTATGGTCTGGGGGCAGGACGGAGCTGCACGAAGGACACAGGCCACAGGGCAGGAGCGAATGAATACCCGGACACTGGCTACAGGTGCCGAGATCCCATGCCTCGGCTTTGGCACGTACCTCATCGCAGACGATGAGGTTGCCGGAGTGGTCAGTGAGGCCATTCGCGCCGGTTATCGGCACATCGACACGGCAGAGGCCTACCAGAACGAATCGGGTGTCGGGGCAGGAATCAGGCAGGCGCTCGCGTCCGAAGGTCTGACGAGAGGCGAACTCTTCGTTACAACGAAGCTCTGGCCTGGGAACCCCGCGTGGGGACAGCCGGCGAAGACCACCGAGACCACGGTGGCATCGCTTCACGAGAGTCTCGAGCGGCTGGGGCTGGATTACGTGGACCTCTACTTGATCCATGCCCCATTCGACCCCGGCGACAGACTCGCCCAATGGCGCGGGCTGGTCGAACTGCATCGTCATGGAAAGGCGCGTTCGATCGGCGTCAGTAACTTCAGCATCGGGCACATCGAGGAACTGAAGGCATCTGGCCTGCCCATGCCGGTTGTCAACGAGATCGAGCTCCATCCGTGGTCGCAGAAGCCCGAGCTGGTTCGATACCTCAACGACAACGCGATCACGCCCGTTGCCTACAGCAGCCTGGTTCCGCTCTCCACCTGGAGATCCGCCGAGGGGCAGGCCAGCGCAAAGACGGACCAGATGAGGGCCGAGGGCGAGCGATCGGAGGGCCCGTTCAAGGTCATGGCCACGAAGTACGGCGTGAGCGAGGCGCAGGTCCTGCTGCGCTGGGCCATCCAGAAGGGGTATCCGGTGATCCCGAAGAGCACGAACCCCGACCGCATTCGGACCAACGCGGACATCTTCAGCTTCAGCCTCGACGACGAGGACATGGCCACGATCGAGAAGATGGACCGTGGCGACGGGGTGGCCTGGGAAATGGGCGATCCCACGAAGGTCGTGTGACCGAGGCCCGGGCCGGCGGTTCGACTCGGCACGGTCGCATTGAAATGATCAGAGAAGAGGGACGGAAGAGATGAAGATCCTGGCAGTCGCCAGATTCGATCCTGAGACAACTCCTGAGAAGATGCGGCCCCATCTCGAAGCAGAGGTAGAGCACGCCTGGAGGCTGTACAAGGAAGGCACCTTCCGCGAGATGTACGACCGTCAAGACGGTCCGGGGGTTGTGATTGTTCTCGAGTGTGGCAGTGTCGATGAAGCGCGGGGCGCCCTTGCCGGATTGCCTCTCGTTCGAGAGAAAGTAATCGACTTCGAGATCGTCCCCCTGGCGCCGTTCTCCTACTGGCGACGCTGAGCCTGGTCCGCGCGCGAGCCGATTGACGACGTTACTCCGGGCCGAGGGCTGGACCATCGCTCACCGGGTTTCCGGTAGCCGGGAGTTCGTTGACGTCACTATGCACCGAGTGTATAGTCACGCCCATGAGCGTACCTCACGCGTTACTGGGGCTCCTGGAGCGGGAGCCGCATCACGGATATGACCTCAAGCGGCTCTTTGACGCCTACTTTGCGCCGGACCGGCCGCTCGCATATGCCCAGGTGTACTCCACCCTCGCGCGCATGGAGGGGCGCGGGCAGGTGCGACTGGAAGGCGTTGAGCGAGTGGATGGGCCGGATCGCCGCCGCTTCGCCATCACCACGGATGGTCACCTGGAGCTGGAGCGCTGGCTGAGCGAGCCGCTCGTGCCGGAGCCTCATCTGCAGGCGGCCCTATTCACCAAAGTCGTGCTGGCGATCCTGTCCGGCCGACCGGTCGAACCCCTGGTGGATGCCGAGCGCCACGCTCATCTCGAGCGAATGCGCGAGCTGACCGCGATCCGTCGAGCCGGCGCGCTCCAGGTCGCCCTGCTGGCCGACTACTGCCTCTTCCATCTCGAAGCGGACCTGCGCTGGCTGGACGTCACCGCCGCCCGAGTCGATGAGCTGCGGGCGCAGATTCTGACCGTCAAGGAGGACCGATGATCCAGGTTGCCGCACCAGCCGTCCTGGTTGCCTCCGGATTGGTCAAGCGATTCGGNNGTCGCGGTCATGGGTCCGAGCGGCTCCGGCAAATCCACCCTGCTCCACTGCCTGGCCGGCATCCTGCCGCCGGACGGAGGCAGCGTCACGTTCGATGGCGCGCGGATCGACGACCTGGGCGAGGGCGATCGAAGCCGGCTGCGGCGGACGGCATTCGGCTTCGTCTTCCAGTTCGGCCAGCTGGTGCCGGAGCTTTCGGCACTGGAGAACGTCTCGCTGCCGCTGCTGCTCAACGGCGTCAGGCGCTCCGTCGCGGAAGCGGCGGCCGCGGAATGGTTCCCGCGCCTCGGGCTGGATGGGATGGAGCGGCGCCGTCCGGGCGAGATGTCCGGCGGCCAGTCGCAGCGCGTCGCCGTCGCTCGGGCCCTGGTCACGGAACCGAGCGTCGTCTTCGCCGACGAACCCACCGGCGCCCTGGACACGATCGCCGGAGAACAGGTTATGGAGCTGCTCACCTCGGCGGCCGCGCGGCAGAACGCGAGCGTCCTGCTGGTCACGCATGAGGCCCGCGTGGCCGCGTTCGCCCAGCGCGAGATCGTGGTCCGCGACGGGCGAGTCAGCGGATCCGCTCGATGAGATTCTCGGAGATCCGACTGGGCGTGCGGCTGGCCCTGGCGGACGGGCGGCGATCCGCGATCGCGTTCGGGCTGACGGCGCTGGCCGTGGCCATCGGCACGGGCGTCATGCTGTTCGCGGTCTCGTTCATGCCGGCGCTCGAGGAACGCGACTCCCGGGCGGCATGGCGTGAGATGGTGCAGCTCGAAGACGCGTCTCAGGCGCGGTTGCGCATGGCGGTCTTCCAGGATCAATACGCCGGCCAGACGCTGGTCCGCGTCTTCCTCGCGCCTTTGACGGCGGACGCCCCGTTTACCGCGGACGCGCCGGTCCCGCCGGGCTTGTCCAGGCTGCCCGCGCGAGGCGAGGCCTACGTTTCGCCCGCTCTTGCCGATCTACTGGCCCGAACCCCCGCCGACGAGCTGGCGCCGCGGATCGGGACGGTCGTGGGAACCATCGGCCCGGAGGGGCTCCGCTTCCCGCAAGAACTGATCGCGGTCACGGGAGCGGATCCTGCCCAGCTCGGGGGGTGGGCAAGCCCGATCGTCGCGTTCCGCACCGAACCGGTGCCCCATANNCTGGCGGCTACGCGGCGGGAACAGCGGCTGGCCGCGCTACGGCTGATCGGTGCCACTCCCGCACAGGTGGCACGGCTGGCGGTGGTGGAGGCGCTGCTCTATACGGGGATCGGTGCCCCGGCGGGGATTCTCGTGTTCGCTCTGACGCGGCCGCTGGTCGCGCAGATTCCGCTGGATGGGGGCACGTGGTGGCCGGATACGATCGCGCCGCCCCTTGCCCAAGCCCTGGCGCTCATGATCGCGGTGCAGGTTGTCGGAGCGCTGGCGGCGCTGGCGGGAATGCGGCGGCTGTCGTTGTCGCCGCTTGGAGTGCAGAGGCGCGTCACGCCGCCGCGGCCGAGCGCATTGCGTCTCGTGCCCACGTTCGCGGGCGTGGTCGCGCTCCTCGTGAGCCTCAACATCTTCCGAAACTCGAGCGGCGATAGCGGGCCGCTGGCGATCGTAGGTGCGTCCTTCGCGGCCATCATCATCGGCATCGCCTTCGCCGGGCCGTGGCTGACCGCGCTCGTGGGCCGTGTTCTGGGTCGGATCGCACGCGGGCCGTCCGCCCTGCTGGCCGGCCGCCGTCTGGCCGATGATCCGCGCGGGTCGTTCGGTTCGATCGCCGGCGTGATCATGGCCGTATTCGTCGCCAGTGCCTTCTTCACGTTCACGGCCTATGCGACGGTGCACGCGGGCGACTTCGATGCGCCTGTGAGGCCCGGCGTGGTTCAGGTCAAGCCGTACGGCGACAATTCCGCCGAGACCATAGAGACGCGATTGCCCAGGGTGGAGGGCGTGCGGTCGGTTCTGGCCGTCAGAGAAGTCGCGCTGGTGGATTCGAGAGGCTCCTACGCGTTGCAGGCCTGGGTCGTGCCGTGCGACACGCTCATGGCGGCAATGGCGATCCCGGACGCCTCGTGCGGCGGCACGCGCATCCACACGATCCTGCCGCCGGGCAGTTCGCTGGAGTCCTCGTACGAGGCTCAAGCCTTCGACAGCCAGGGCGGCAGGTTGGCGCCGGTAGCAATCCGCGTGGACCCGGCCCAGGTGGCACCGCTCGTGCCCGATGCCTCCCGCGCCCAGGGGTTGCCGGACGTGATCATCG
>PMBG01000047.1:0-10739 GCA_003153755.1 Chloroflexota bacterium
AGCGTCTTGCCGGTTCCCGGAGGACCCACGAGCAGCACGCCGCGTGGGATTCGCGCCCCGAGGCTGTTGAACTTCTCGGGGTATTTCAGGAACTCGACAACCTCTTGCAGGTCCGTCTTTGCCTCATCGACGCCTGCCACGTCCGCGAATGTAACTACGGTCTTGTTCCCGAGGAACATGCGCGCCCGGCTCTTGCCGAAGCTCATGGCCTGGTTGTTGCTGCCCTGCGCCTGACGCATGAAGAAGAAGATCAGCAGGATCACAAGGCCAACTGGAAGTGCCGTGCTGAAGAGGAGTACCAGCCAGCTCGTATCGGGCGGCTGGTTTCGCTGGTACGTGACCGAGTTCACGCCGAGGCCGCTGGCGGTAAGCCACTTCTGGATTGTGGCGAACTCGCCGTCGGCCGGCAGATCGGAGAGCGCGGTGTATGTGGTACCGGTCGTGTCGTTGAGAGTCACCTTCATGCTCATGTCGGTGATCTCGACCTTGGCGACCCGGCCCTTTGTCACGTCCTGATAGAACTGCGAGTACGGCTTCGTGGTGGCCGCGGTGGGAGTTATCAGTACGTAGAGAAGGGCTGCAGTAGCTGCAACGAGGACCAGCATGACGATCCCGTTGCGCATGAATCGAGTGTTCAATGTATGTCGGAGCCTCCGGGTGTGGCGGTCGGTGCGAGGACCGAGCGGCCGCCGCAGTATACGCCCGAGTTGGGTTCACCTTGCGCGAGGCAATTGTGTGGACCGGTCCTCGGATCGCCAGGTCGCGGTCGGCGCGACGGCTTCACAGGTGGGACTGCCGTCGCGACCGTTACGTTCGGCCCTTTTTGCACAACCCGGATGGCGTCGCGCGGTGCGGCCCGAACTCGAAAGCAGCCAGGCAACCGCCCGACCGCATCCGTTGGTGTTGCGAGAGTTGGTAGCTGGGGTTGGATTTGAACCAACGACCTAGCGATTATGAGCCGCTTGCTCTGCCACTGAGCTACCCAGCCACGGCATCGGAGTATGCCATTTTCCCGCGGCCTCGGCAGAACCGGATTCCGGCGCCGGACCGCAGCGCCGGGTAGTTTAGCCGATGGGAGCCGGGCAGGCGAACGGCGCCGGGATCACTGCCCGAACGAAACGGTTCCGCCACGCGCGCCCTGCGACCCGATAGGCACCCTTGAGGATTGCCGGAGGCGACACCTCCTCTCTAGCATCCCGCGAAGCGATCGGCAAGACACGGAACTTCTCGAGGCCGCCAGATCGGCAGACCCGCGTCCCCCGTGCCTGCCGGGACATAAGGATGGACACATGAGACGAGTGCTTTCGGTGTTGGCTGCCTGCCTCGTACTGGCAGCGCTACCGTCGGGCGCATCGGCTGCCCCGGCCGATTGGGCGCATCCTGACTTCAAGATCCGGCCGCTCGCGACAACCGGCCCCACCGGGCTCTCCCCGGCTCAGATCGCGTCCGCCTACGGCTTCTCGACGAGCGCCTCCGCCGGTGCCGGCAAGACGATCGCCATCGTCGACGCGTACAACGATCCGACGGCCGAGGCCGACCTGGGCGTGTTCAGCAGCCAATTCGGGCTCCCTGCCTGCACAACGGCCAACGGCTGCTTCAAGAAGGTCAACCAGACGGGCGGCACCAGCCTCCCCCGCACGAATGCCGGATGGGCTCTCGAGATCAGCCTTGACATCCAGTGGGCGCACGCGGTGGCGCCCGGCGCGAAGATCCTGCTAGTTGAGGCCACCTCGGCCTCCACTTCCAACCTCATGACCGCGGAGGACTACGCGCGCGGCCAGGCCCAGTACGTCACCAACAGCTGGGGCGGCAGCGAGTTCAGCGGCGAGAAGTCGTACGACTCTCACTTCAAGCAGACCGGCGTGAGCTTCTTCGTCTCGGCCGGCGACGCCGGTCTTCCCGCGGAGTGGCCGTCGGCCTCGCCGAACGTGATCTCCGTCGGCGGGACTACGCTCCACTTCAACTCCAGCGGAGCGGTTACGTCCGAGACCGGCTGGTCGAGCGGCGGCGGCGGATGCAGCGCCTATGAGACGGCTACGACCGCCCAGGCCGCGTTCGGCACCTACTCCCAGGTCAACTGCGCCGGCAAGCGCGCCACCCCGGACGTGTCGCTCGACGCCGACCCGGCTTCGGGCGTGTCCGTGTACGACAGCACCCGGTACAACAACCAGGTCGGCTGGTGGGTCGTGGGCGGAACGAGCGCTTCCTCACCGATGTGGGCTGCTCGGTCGGCAGTGGCGGGCGTCGTTGTCGACGCGACCCTCGTCTACGGCTCCAGCATCTCCTACCGCGACATCACGAGCGGCAACAACGGAGCTTCCTGCCGCGTGGGCTTCGACCTCTGCAGCGGCCGCGGCAGCTGGATCGGCGCCACTCCGTAACCGACTCCCCCGAATCTGGATAGACCGAACCGGCGCGGAAGAGACCTCCGCGCCGGTTCTTCGTTCGATGTGTTCCGGGGTCGGCTCAGCGCTGGGAACCGAACAGAACCTGCAGCCAGGCGTCCAGCGGGCTTGAAGGCTGGGCCGGTTGGTCCGGCTTGATGCCCGTGGATCCCGGGGCATCCGGCGGCAGAGGCGACGCGTTTGGATCGATCGTGAACGGAATCTCTCGCGAAGTGCCCAGCCCGTATCCCCGGGCGATCTGCGACACGAACGCGGGCTGTTTCACGAGCGTCAACTCGAGCTCGAGCGACCGGATGTCCCGCTCCATCGCGGCGTTTCGGGCGCGCATCTGGTCGGCTTCGTTTGCCGCCGCCTGCGCCTCGCCCACCTGTCTCGCGAAGACGCCCACGAGCCAGAGGAAGAACAGGCCGGCGACGAGCAGTGCCAATCGCGGCCTGGTGAAGGGGTTCCTGGGTAGGCCAATCGGCTCGGACGGAGACGCGTCCACCGCATCGTCGGGCGGGTCGTCCTCGTCTCGTCGGTACATGACTGAATCGTAGCTGTGCGCAGCTGACGTGTCAACCCGATCTCACGCTTGCACACGCTGCTACACTGGCGCCATCTTTCGCACACGCGTTCGGTTTGAGGATGACGATGCGGTACTACGAGCCGGCCGGTGTTCAGGCGGTGTTGGGCGGACTGCTGGCCGACCCATCGATGGCGAGTTGCGTCCTGCACCATGCCCACGTCCCCGCCCGAGCCGCCGACTTCGTGCCGATTCCAGAGTGGCTGGATCCGCGGCTGCGAGCCGGTCTGGAACAGCGGGGCGTGACCGCGCTGTACAGCCATCAGGCCGAGGCGATAGGGGCGGTCCGCGACGGCCGCGACGTCGTCGTCGTAACTCCCACAGCTTCCGGGAAGTCGCTCTGCTACCTGTTGCCCACGCTCCAGGCCCTCGCGGACGATCCCTCCGCTCGGGCGCTCTATCTGTTTCCCACCAAGGCCCTGGGCCAGGATCAGGTGGCGGAACTGGGCGAGTTGTGCCGTGCCGCGGAGCTGGAGATCAACGCCTCAACCTACGACGGCGACACGCCGAACCCCATCCGATCCGCGATCAGGTCGGCGGGGCAGGTCGTGGTGACCAACCCCGACATGCTCCACGCTGCGATCCTGCCGCACCACACCAAGTGGTTCCAGCTGTTCGAACAGCTGCGGATCATCGTGATCGACGAGCTTCACACATACCGCGGCCTGTTCGGCAGCCACGTCGCCAACGTTCTCCGCCGTCTGCTGCGGATCTGCGCCCACTACGGTTCGCATCCGGTGATCGTGTGCTGCTCGGCCACCATCGGGAACCCGGGCGAGCTCGCGTCACTCCTGACGGGTCGCGCGCACCTTGTTGTGGACCGCAGCGGAGCGCCCACCGGAGAGCGGCACATCCTGATGGTCCAGCCGCCGCTCCTCGATCCGGCCACCGGTGCGCGTGGTTCCGCCCAGACACTCGCAGCGAGGTGGGCCCTTCCGTTCCTCAGAGCCGGCCGCCAAACCCTGGTCTTTGGGCGATCGCGTGTAGCCGTGGAGCTGATGCTCTCCAACCTGCGTGAATCGCTGAGGCTCGGAGGCGGCCCGCGCACCCTGGTTCGCGGCTATCGAGGCGGGTATCTGCCAACGGAGCGTCGAGCAGTGGAACGCGGCCTTCGCGACGGATCCTTGCTCGGAGTCGTGAGCACGAACGCCCTGGAACTCGGCGTCGACGTGGGCCAGCTCGACGTGTCGATCCTGGCGGGTTACCCGGGCTCGATTGCCGGAACGTGGCAGCAGATGGGTCGGGCAGGGCGCCGGCATGGAACCAGCGTGTCCGTGCTCATCGCCGGCGGCGGCCCGGTGGACCGCTACGTTGTGGAGCATCCCCAATTCCTGCTGGACTCTCCCCCCGAAGAAGCCCGCCTCGATCCGGACAACCTCCACGTCCTGCTGGGACACTTGAAGGCCGCCTGCTTCGAGCTCCCATTCGAGCCGGGCGAGCGGTTCGGGCCGGGCGAGGCGGAGCCGCTGCTGGCGTTTCTCGGCGAGGAGGGCATGGTCCGCCGGGCCGGCGACGACCGCTGGTACTGGTCCAACGAGAACTTTCCCGCCTCGTCCATATCTCTGCGAGCGGCCGCCGAGGAGAACGTGGTCATCATCGATACCACGCCGGACCGGCCCCGCGTCATCGGTGAGATAGACATCTTTGCCGCCCAGACGCTCGTCCACGAAGACGCGATCTACATGCACGAGTCGGCGCAGTATCACGTGGACAAGCTCGACTGGGACGAGCGCAAGGCCTATGTCCGGCGCGTTGATATCGACCACTACACCTACGCCGATCGGGCTGTGACGCTGAAACCACTCGACACGTTCGACACCGCGCCGGCCGCCGGCGGATCCCGCGCCCATGGCGAGGTGATGGTCTCGAGCCTCGTCAGCATGTTCAAGAAGCTCAAGTTCGGGACGGACGAAAACCTCGGCTGGGGACCCGTCCACCTCCCGGAGCTGGAACTCCAGACAACTGCCTACTGGCTGATGCTTGGTGAGGCCGCCGACGGATGGCGCCGGGCCGAGCTGGACGTGGCGCTCCTCGGGGCGGGGCGGGCGATACAGGCAGTGGCCGCCGTCCTCCTGATGGTCGATCCGCGGGATCTCGGCCTGGTAAGCCAGGTTCGATCGCCCCACAACCAGTCCCCCACGATCTACCTCTACGAAGCGGTGCCAGGCGGAGTCGGCATGTCCGAGCGATTGTTCGATCGACACGACGAACTGGTAGCCGGAGCGGCCGAACTCATCGCCGGATGCGGATGCGAAAGCGGCTGCCCGGCCTGTACCGGTCCCCGCCTGGAACGCGACGTGGACGCGCGGGCACTGGCGCTGCGTCTGCTCAGGTCGCTGAGCGCGGCCGGGACTGCGGGCATGGGGGCCGCGAACGGCGTCTCCGAGGCCGTCGAGCGCGGTGCCGCATGAGCGTCGACGCAGCGCGCCTGCAGCGCAGGCTTGACGACCTTCGGCGGATCCGGACGGCAACGGACGTCGCCGGCGACACCGCGACGGCCGGCGATGCCGCACTCCACGACGGGGAGGACGCCGCCGAGATCCGCCGCGTCATCGCCGCGGTCGTAGCGGCAGCCGAACCGTTCGGTACGCCGAGACCCGTCTGGCAGGGCACCGGGCCACTGGACCCGGCGTCGCTCGCGCAACGACTCGCCGCGGGAGTCGATGGTGACGCCATAGAAACGCGTCACGGCTGGTACGTGCGTCGCGAGCTCCGACCCACATACCTGCCCCTGAATCGGGATCGTCTCTCGACCCTGCCGGGCATGCCCCACCCGGACGCTCCCCTGCTCTGCCTGGACACCGAGACCACCGGGCTGGGCAGCGCCGCGGGCACGGTGGCGTTCATGGTTGGGCTGGGCTGGTGGGACGGGGACCGCATGAGGCTCGTCCAGCTGCTCCTACCGGACCACTCGGAAGAGGCCGCGCTCCTCGACGCCCTCGCCGACATGATCCCGCCCGGGACGTGCCTGGTCACCTACAACGGCCGCACCTTCGACTGGCCGCTGCTCGAAACGCGCTACCGCATGGGCCGGCGCAGGCCTCCGTCTATCGACGGCCATCTGGATCTCCTGCTGCTCGTGCGCCGCTTGTTCCGGCACCGTCTTCCCGACGCGCGCCTCCAGACCGTGGAGCGGCATCTTCTGCGCCGGCACCGAACACCGGACATCCCTTCGTGGCAGATACCGGCCGTCTACTACTCGTTCCTTCGAGGCGGCCCGCCCGGCCCAATCCGCGTCGTGGCACGACACAACGCCGAGGACGTCATCACACTCGGGCGGATCCTCTCGCATCTGGAACGCGGCTACGGGGAGGATGAAGTCCGGCGGCGTGCTCCGGCCGGGGATCTCGTCAGGCTTGCCAGACTTCTCCGACATGAGGACCGCGCGGAAGAAGCCATCGGATGCCTCGAGGTGGCCGCAGAAGGAATCGAGGGCACGGATCCGGACGCCGCTCTTGCGGCGGTGGAACTCGCGAGACTGCTCCGGCGGCTGGGCAGGCCCGCGGAGGCGGGTGTGGCCTGGAGCCGCCTGGTGACGGCACCGGGTCTACTGGCCGGCCTGGGATGGATCGAATTGGCCAAGGAACGCGAGCACCGGCAGCGCGATCTCTCCGGCGCCTGGGCCGCCACCGACGAAGCCCTCATGACGCTGTACCGAAGCCGGGGGAACGGGTCGGCCATGCTGAGACGCGGCATCGAGGCGGACGTTGCGAAGCGGCGTGTCAGGCTGGCGCGAAAGCTCGAGCGGCAGACAGCAACGAATCGAGACTGACACGGCGGACTATGCCGACTCGACTCGTCGTCGGACTTCTAGAATGCCGCCAATAGCTGGGAGAAGCGCCGCTTGAGCCATGGCTTCAGTGTCATTGTCCTGGAACGGATCCTTGCCCCCATACCGGCCGATGCTGCGTTCGCGAATCTGGACAGCGACTCGCTCATGGTCTTCATGAGTGAGCCGGCCACGAACCTGACCCATTGGATCTCACCCGCTACCCAGACCGTGTTCAACGCAGACCAGGTCCCAGCATTGCTCCAGGAGATGGAGGCAATCGCGCGCCGGCCGCAGACAAGCAGGCGGGTGCGGCTCAACCTGGAGGAACTCGTCGCCTACATAGAGCGCGAACGCGGCAGCAGACATGAGTACTTCGTGGTGTTCCTCGGAAACTGACGGATGTCCGGTCGCGGGCCGGTTATTGGCTCGGCCGGCGCGGCGCAGCAGCTATCGAAGCCGTTCCGCCACGCTCAGTCGCGTGGGCACGCCCGCAAGTCCTGCTCCCTCAACCGCGCACGACGCCACGGCGGCCGCGAACCGGAGCGTCCGGTCCGTGGCCAGCTCTCCGGTGAGACTCCACGCGGCGACGAGAGCGGCAAGGAAGACGTCCCCGGCGCCGGTCGCGTCCACCACCGGCGCGGCCGGCACGGCGGAGTAGATCTCGGTCGCTCCCGCCCTGAACGCCACTCCCCCGCTTTCTCCGGCGGTCAGCACCAGCGCTGCGTTCGGGGTGAAGTCGCGAAGCTCGGCGACCCGCTGCCCGGGCTCGAAGTCGTCGACGCTAGCGCAGACGACGTCGGCTCGTCCAAGGACCGCACGCGATCCGGGGGCGATCCTGCGAACCCAGCCGTCGTCGGAGAACTCGCGGAGCATCCCCTGCCAGCCCGTGCCCACCAGGGCCTCGGGTGGCAGAGCCGCCGCCCACTCGTCGCCGATCTCGCCCGCTACCGGCACCAGAAGCCATGCCCGGGCCTCCGCCCAATCCTCGGGGAGTGCGTCCAGGGGAACCCGATCGCTCTTCGACAACCACCGCTGACGGCGATGACCGTTGAATTCGATGTTCTCGAACACGGGCCCGTGGGTAAGCGGAAGACGCCTGAGATCGGCGCCGGCATCCTCGACCATCGCCAGCTCCGAGGCACCGTGCGCGAGGCCATCCACACCTACCAGGCAGCCAACCCGCAGTCCCAACCGAGCCGCGGTAAGCGCGCAGTACGTTGCGGCGCCGCCGAGCCGCCAACCACGACGGTCGTCGGAAGTCACGTCGCGCGAGGCGGCTCCAACTACGACCAGATCGAGAGGACTGTTCCGCGACGTCACGGCGGGGATGCCCTGTGAGTCGGATTGCGAGCGGTATACTCGGCGCGCTTCCAGCCTGAACCCCCTTTGGAGTCGAACGTGTTCTTCTACGAACTTCGCGAAGGCGACGATGACATATTCGCCGACGTGCTCCTCGCGCGCGAGGACGAGATGGACGCGGACACTTTCTTCGCCCTGGTCCAGGAGATCCGGCTGCGGATCCAGGACTCGTACGAGGAGGACACCCTGATCGAGGCGATCGCCGACGAACTCGAGAAGGACCACGAGTTCGTGGCCATCTCGGATGAGCGGATCACGGCTTCGGTGAACGTCTCGAAGGTGGACGACGAGAACTTCCTCACCGATCTCGAAGAGGATGACGGCGACGAGATGGACGGCGACTACCGGGGCATCTACCTGGAGCTTCCGAGCGATCCCGGCCGTCCGAACTAGGCAGCGACCTCGAGTCTATCCGCGCCGCTCACCCACCCGAGCAGGAACCTGGCAGCGATAGCCCACGTGTAGACGGCCGCCACTCCCGGTTGGCCCGCCGCCCACAACGCAACGGCCGACACGCCCAGGACCGCGATCTCACCCACGACTCGCCACGGCCACGGAAGGCGTCGGGCCGCGCGTGGCGCCAGAACAGCCCCCCAGACCGCTATTGCCGCACCGTCGGCCAGGACTGCCAGCCCGATCCCCAGCGCGGTACTTGCCGTCGCATTCAGGGCCCAGTACGCGAGCGCGGCGAGCATCCCAAGCTCGAGAGTGAACGCCAGGACGGCGGCCAGCCCGCGAACGAAACTCATGGCGGCTCGTCCTACCGGCTGAACAGGATCTCGACCACGTCGCCGTCCTTGACGGTGTAGGTCTTTCCTTCGGAACGAAGCTTGCCGTGCTTGCGGGACTCGGCCATCGACTTGAGCGCGAGCAGATCCTCGTACGGGACCACCTCGGCGCGGATGAACCCGCGAGCCAGGTCAGTGTGGATGGCGCCTGCCGCATCCACCGAAGAAGATCCATCCGGGATCGGCCACGCCCGAACCTCATCCGGACCGGCCGTCAGGAACGAGATCAGGCCCAGCAGCCGGTAGCTGAGCTTGATGACCCGATCCAGGCTCGACTCCTTCAGGCCCAGCTCATCCATGAAGACGGCCGCTTCTTCAGGGTCGAGCTCGCCGAGTTCCATCTCGATCTTCGCCGACAGCGCGTCGACAAGGGTCCGTGGATGCTGATAACGCCCGGCGATCCCCACGACCACCTCTGCGTGATTGGGAAGATCGGCCTCTCCGATGTTCAACAGCACGAGCACCGGCTTCTGTGTGAGGAAGCGGAACCCGCGGATCGACTTCTCCTCCTCCGGATCCATCGTCTCACCGCGAAGCGGTCGACCTTCGACGAGGGCGCCGTGTAGCCGGCTCAGGATCGCCAGCTCCCGATCGTTGGCATCGCGCTCCGCCGGAGTGCCGTGGTGGCCGCTCGCCTTCAGCCGCTCGATTCGTTTCTCGACGAGCGACAGATCGGACATCAGGAACTCGAAGTCGAGGCGCTCCAGGTCGCGCCAGGCATCGACCGTGCCGTCCGGATGCGGCACGGACGGATCCTCGAACGCCCGGACGACATGCAACAGAGCGTCGGCCTCGCGAAGTCGCGCCAGCTGGTCGGCCGGAAGCTCCTCCGTACCGATCCGGCCTTCCGATGATGCGGGCGGAGCGGCCAGATCGAAGTACGTCACGTCCGCGTGCACGATCTTCTTGGGCTTGAAGATCTCGGCAAGCCGATCGAGCCGCTCGTCGGGGACCTTCACGGTTCCGACGTGCAATTCCATGCCGCCGTACCCGCCGGTCTGGACGTGGCCTCGGGTCAATGTGTTGAAGACTGTCGTCTTCCCCGAGCCCGCGAGCCCGACGATGGCGATCTGCATATGCTGGTGGCCTCTGTCCTAACGGGTATGGTCGTGCGCCGACTTGCGCTGCACATGCTACCGGAGGCCCGCCGGTTAGTACCCCGCCTTTGGATCCACAACGTGCAGCAGCGGCTCGCCGGCGGCATAACGGCGGAGGTTGTCGCAGAAGACGTCGAAGGTGCGGCCCAGGACAGCGCCGCTCGACCAGCTCGTGTGGGGCGTGACGATGCAGTTCGGCACCTGGTAGAAGGCCGAGCTGTCGGTCAGCGGCTCGTCGCGGAAGGTGTCCAGGACCGCGCCGCCCAGCCGTCCCGAGCGGAGCTCGCGCAGCAGCGCCCGTTCCTCGATCAGGCCGCCGCGCGCCACGTTGACGATCCAGGCGCCCGGCTTCATCAGCGACAGAGCCTCGTCATCGATGACCTTGTCCGTCTCGGTGGTGAGTGGCAATGCCAGGACCACGAAGTCCGACAGGGCCAGCAGCCTGGGCAGTGCCTCGAGGCCGCCCAGAATCTCGACGCCCGCAGGCGCCGGCGCGGATGCATTGCGACGGACGGCCACGACCCGCGACCCGAACGGGTGGAGAAACTCCGCCACCTGAGCCCCGATACCCCCGAGGCCTACGAGGCCCACCGTGACCGAACTCATTTCCTGAGCCTCGAGTGGCTGCCAGGTTCGTTCGCGCTGCAACTCAAGCAGCTGGGGCAGACGCCGCGTGACCGCCAGGATCATCGTCATCACGTACTCGGCGATCGGCCTGTCGAACACACCGCGGCCGTTAGTTACGGTCAATCC
>PMBG01000047.1:10747-37512 GCA_003153755.1 Chloroflexota bacterium
TCCGCATGTCCCTCGGAGTTGACGGCGATCAAATGGGATCCCGGCGCGGCCTCCAGGATCTTGGAGCGCATCGAGCCGAAGGCGTCCCGGCCGGTGAGGATCGGGCTGATGGCGATAGCCAGCGGTGAACCGCCGGGTCCATGTCCGGGACCTACTCGTCCGAGGCCTTCTGCGGTCATTTGCCTCTCCTCTGATCTGCGCCTATGAGCCGGCCGGTAGAACCCGGACCAGCCACAGTGACGGTGACTCGATCTCTTCGGGCGTGGGCAGCGTCTCGGGGCCCAGCCACAGAGATCGAAGCGCCTCCGCTCCTCTCTCCGCAGCGATGGCCGCCACGAACTCCTCGCCCTTGCGGTACTGCTCCATCTTGAGGTCCATCCCCGTGAGGCGCATCATCGCCCGCTCGAAGGGCGACCGATGTCCGCGCCGCTCATGGAATCGACCGCTGATCATCTCCACTTCCGGGACCAGATCGCGTCCGACTTCGTCCATGATGAAGTCGCCGAACCCCTCCAGCAGGCTCATTACCGCCTGTATCTCGCGGAAGTCGCGCTTCTGCTCGTCGGACATGAGGCCTTCCATCCAGTGCTCGCCGTTTCCGGCACCGCGAAGCGCCTTGCCCAGACGCCCGGCCGCGTCCCGGTTCATTCCTGTGACGCTGCTCGAAAGCGAGCCGAGCTGGCGCTCCAGGCGAGCGGCCAGATACGGACGGAGCCACGGATGCGCCTCGAACTCGAAGGCGTGGGTTGTCTCGTGGAGCGCTATCCACGTCCTGAACGGATTCAGCGGAACGCCCAGCGTCGAGGCCGCGTGCCGGATGTTCTCGTCGACGAATAGCAGCTGGCCCGGTGTGGACTCGGCGGACAGTAGCGCCATGTCGTACTGGCCCAGTACGCGCTGGCCCATGAAGCCCAGGAGGAAGCCGAGCTGCCGCGTCGTGATCATTCGATTCGCAATTGCCATCGTCGCCTTGACGAGCCCCACGCCGGGCGGAATTGCCTGCTCCAGCAGTTCGCCTTCAACCTTGCCGATCAGCTTCGCGAAGGTGCCGGCATTCGTGTGAACCCATGCCTCCCGTGAGACCACACCGCTCCGCTCGACAACGCCGGGGAGTTCCGCTCCCAGCGCTTGCTGAAGGGCCGGCACGATGTCTCGCATCGCCGCGGCATAGACCGGCTCCGCCCTGCGAAGCTCCAGCGGATCCAGAGTGCCGGGCGCCTTACGGACCCGGGCCACGGCCACGCGCTCGGCCGTCTTCCAGTCGATCAAGCCGCGGCGGGCCGATCTCTCCGCGCGCCGCCCCAGGATCGTCATCCCGGCGCCAACGGCCGCCCCCACGAGGAATCCGGTCTTGATGACGAGGTCTCGGCCTCGGCGGCTTCGTCCGCCCGAAGGTCCGGTGCCCCTCCCCGGTCCTCGCGACGCCGCCCCGTTACTCATGCGGAACCGGCTTCCAGATCGATGGGCAACACGTCGGGGAATTCCTCGCCGAACATGCGCTCGGCAACCGAACGGAACACGGCCACGTCCCCGGTAGTGAGCTGGAGATGCGTCGGAGCGGCGAAGGACTCGTCCGGCGCCCGGTGGCCGGCCATGCCGGCGTCGGCCGCCGTGCCTCGCGTCGTTCCCGGGGCCTCGAGCGCGTTCACGGACAGGAGCTCGGCCAGCGATGACGCCGTCGCGGTGGCGGAATCCACGATCGCTACGCTGTCGCCAACAGACTGCCGCAGCACGCCCGCCAGCAGCGGGTAGTGCGTGCAGCCCAGCAGGAGCGTATCGATCCGCGCGGACGTGGGCAGCGGGAAGATGAACTCCCCGTCGGCATTGCGTTCACCGAGCAGAGGTGCCACCGCGTCGCGAATCGCCGATTCCACTTCCGGGCCGCTCAGAAGGCCGGCCTCCACCAGCGGCACGAGCGTGGGCGTGGCGTGCTCGTATACCTCGATCGCAGGGTTCTCGTCCTTNNTCCTTGATGGCGTTGAAGTAGGCGCGCGACCGCACGGTAGCCGGAGTGGCGATCACGCCCACCCTTCGGTTGCGAGTGGCCAGTGCCGCCGCGGCCGCTCCCGGTCTGACAACGCCGAGAACGGGAAGATCGTAGCGGCGCCGGAAGTCGGTCAGAGCAACCGACGTGGAGGTATTGCATGCCACAACGAGGGCTTTGACCTCACGCCCCACCAACGCGTCCAGCGCCTGGATGCTGAAGCGGCGCACTTCGTCATCGCTTCGGACGCCGTACGGGGCGCGGGCGTTGTCGCCCAGATAGATCGTGGATTCCTGCGGCAGGCGCCGGAGGATCTCGCGAAGGACGGTAAGGCCGCCGACGCCGGAGTCGAAGACGCCTATCGGGCGTGGATCTGACACGACCTCAGTGTCTCGCGGGCACGGGGGCCTGGGACACGCCGAGCAGTGTCTGGGCCACGCGGCGAACGTCGCGGCTCACGGCCGCATCCGGGCTCGAGACGACAAACGGCATTCCCTCGTTGTTGGCCTGCACCACGAGCCGGCCGTCGGAGACGATTTCGAATTCGGGCCGCCGTCCCAACGATCGGGCCAGCTCCTCCTTGCCGATACCGCCGCTGGAGTCCGCCCGGTTGATCAGATAGTGCAGCTTCTCGGGCGGATACCCGATCGAATTGAACACCTCGGCCACCGCGATCGTGTTGTGGATTGTCGTGGAGTCGTACGTCACCACCGAAAGCACGATGTCGCAAGCATCCAGGAAACCGAGCGTGACTTCGGACAGCGTGGTTGGAGTGTCGATGACGATGGCCTGGTAGAGCCTGCGCAGCAGCGAGATCGTCTTCTCGACATCGCGCGCGTTGACCATCTCGGCCATCTCGACCCGCGGTGGCGCGAGAAGGATGTCTATGCCGGCCGGGTCGCGCCACATGACCTCGCGCAAGTCGGATTCCTGGACCCTGTCCGTGGGCAGATCCAGTATCGACGGAACGTCGCTGGGCACCTTCAGCAGCGCTCGCAGGTCGCCGTACTGAAGGCTGCCGTCGATCAGAGCGGTGGGTACGCCCAGCTGGCCCATGCACACGGCCAGGTTGAACGCGATCGTGGTCTTGCCGACGCCGCCCTTCGGCGAGAAGACGCTGATCACCCGGCAGGCGCCGGCGGCACGGGCCTGCCGGTCGGCAAGAACGTGGCCGAGGGTATTGACGAGTTCGAAGCCGCTGAAAGGGAGCGTTAGAACCGCGTCGATGCCGCGGGCAGGATCCCGGCTGAGTGGATGCTGAGGAACTGTCAGGACCACCACAGGGATGTCCAGGCCGGAGTCGCGTAGCTTCTCGATGAGCTGTGGGCCTTTGACCTTGCCCTGCAGCAGCAGATCGACCATGACCACGTCCGGACGGAGCTGCCGCGCCGAGTCCACGACCTTGGACCCGTCGTTGAGGACTTCGAGCAGCTTCACCTGCGACTGCATGCTCAGCAGGTTTCGGACGTGCTGACTTACCTGCGGTACGTCTTCCGCGACGAGAAGTCGGATCGAAGTGGGGCTGGGCACTGGCCGACTATATCAAGCCCGCGGCGGAGGTCCCTCCCGCCTCCGCGCTACCAGGATGGCCCGATCGTCATGGGGACCCATCGGATCGAGCTCATAGTCACCGGCAAGAAGCTCCACATCGAAGCCGGCGGCCTCGGCGAGCGAGGCCAGGTCATCGGCGTTGATGAGCCTCAGGCGATCTTCCCTCACCCAGCGGCGCGGCGTGCCGCCTTGCTCCGACTCCTCGAATATCACGGTCAGAACCACGTGCCCGGTCGCGGGCTCGAACTGCGCCGCAGCCGTCTTGACCACGAGGAGGCCGGTCTCCGGATCGATCCTGGTGTACTCGAGACTCAAACGGCCGTCGTAGCTCGCCAGCTCGTCCGCGCGTGGCAACCACACGTCGACTACCGCGAGTCCACCGGGCAGCAGGTGCCGTGCCAGCGTCTCCATGGCCGCGAGCTGCAACTCGCGGGTGCCAAAGATCAGCATCGAGTTCAGTGCCAGGATGCCGAGACGGAATCTCGCTCCGCCTGGAATCTTCAGGCCCAGTAGATCGGCCTCGACGAACTCCAGCTTCGAGCGGACCTCCGACCCCGCCTGGTCGGCGAGAATCGCGGCCCTGGCCAGCATCGCCGGGTCGATGTCGACGAGCGTTACCTCGTAGCCGGCCTCCGCGAGCGGAACCGCCAATCGGCCCGACCCGGCGGCGATCTCCAGAATCGGGCCGTCGGAGCGCGACGCCATGGCGACGTACATGTCGATGTCGTCGGGGTACTCGAGAAGGTCCAGGTCGTAGAGCCTGGCAAGCGCGGCCGAGGTCTTCGAGTCACGGTCTGGGAGGGACATTCACAAAGCCTATCGTGTCGCGGCGAGTTGCGGGAGGAGTCGGCTAGCGCTCCATGGAGAGCATGATCTCCGCCAGGAGCACCAGGACGATGACGAAGACCGCAATCGGCAGGTTGAGCACGCCCTGAACACGCAGGGCGACGAACAGGGCCGTCACAAGCGCGGCCCACAAGCCCCGTCGCATCGCCCGTCCCCAGTCGCCGAGGAGCGCGATCCGGCGATGGCCGGCGAATGCCAGCAGCCAGAAGACCGGGACAGATGTCAGCCCACACGCGAGGCCGATGAACCCGGCACCCACGAGTCCAGTGGTAGGACTTTCGCGCGGGTAGGTGGTTGTGACGAACTGCGCAACCATCAACCACGCAGCCAGCGCCGCGACGATGAAGAACATGTTCGCAAATCGATCCCGTGCAGCCATGGGTGCAGTCTACGAAGCGCCGGTGGCTGTCTGCAGGCCGAGGGCGCCTTCCAGGTCGGTGACCGAATCCATTGCAAGATCCGGGATCGCATCGGGAACCGGCGAGGCAACCGGAAGCGGCGAGTCCTCCGGCTTGCAGCGAACCCACGCAGTGCGCCATCCGAGCCGGTGCGCGCCGACCACGTCGGCACCCACGTCATCGCCCACGTGGAGTATCGCGGGCCCCGAAGCCACTTCCAATTCCCGTGCGGCAGTCTCGAAGATCCCGGGCCAGGGTTTGATGACACCGACTCGGTGCGACACGACGACGGCCTTCAAATGAGGAGCCCAACCGGCCGACTCCACGAACCGCTCGACCGCAAGCGCGAGGGGCCAGTTGGACAGGATGCCGAGACGGTAATGCAACGCCAGCCGCGCCAGCATCTCGCGCACACCGGGCGGAACGGGAGTCGCCGCCACGAAGGCCGATGCGTAGGCGTTCAGGATTCCCTGCACCTCCTCGGGAGCGGCGAAGCGGGCGACTTCGGACGCGTCCCAGCGAGAGCCGATCGCCGGCGCCGCCCGGCCACGAAGGCGCGCCAGCACTCGTCCCGCCCGAATGTCCATGTCGGCTTCGCGGCCCTCGGGAACATCCTCGGCGAACTGCCTCAGACGTTCCTGGCCCCAGACGGTTATGAACTCCTCGACCCTGCAGCCCGTCGCCTCCCTTGTCCATTCGGCGGTACGTCTCACGACGGTCGCCATGGAGTTGGCCGGGAATGGAACTAGGGTGTTTCCGAAATCGAATGTAATGGCCTCAAGGCCGTCGATCATCTGGCTGCGCTCCTCGAGCATATGTCTCGGAACGCACAGTAACCGCAGGCGAGGTAATCGGGTGTTGCTTCGAACCGGCGGGCTCGTATGCCGGTCGCCGCCTTCCTGATCGACTCGCGCGCCTTGTCCAGCCGCTTCTCATCCACCTCTGCGCGGCCGACCAATCCAGACTCGAGAAACCAGAGCTGCAGCGCATCCGGCAATCTGCCGGTTTCCGCCTGATAAGCCATCGCATAGATCTGCAGCTGCAGGGAGTCCCGGGCCCGATCCCTGGCGCGCGCCGGATCCTTCACGTCGCTCGACTTGTAGTCCGTGATCGTCACGCGTTCCGGATACAGGCCAGGAAGTGCCGGGCTTACGACGTCCGCGTGCTGCCGCTCCCCTTCCCTCTCGTCGCCATCCGCCGATGCGGCGAGCCTCTCCACGTCCACGCGGTCCATCCGACCGCGGATGCGATCCCCGTCCAGCGTGAAACTGAACTCGCGCTCCACGTATGCCGGGATCACCGATCCGGGCCGCAGCGCTTCCTCCCTGAAGCGGCATAGTGCGGCCCGGCCTGCCGCCAGCCGTGCCTCCTCGTGCTCTCGCGTGAGGAAGCCTTCGTTGGACCAGGCGCGGTCGAAGGCCGCAAGCAGCTCGTCCTCGGTCATCGTGTAGCCCCGGGCCTGGCGGCGGTGGAACTCCTGGACGGCCTGATGCAGCGCGGACCCATACACGATCGAGTGATGGGGAGCGATCGGTACGCGGAGCACATGAACGTACTTGTACTTCAGCGGACAGGTCAGGTAGTCGTCCACCTGGTAGAAGCTCAGGGACAGCGGCCCCTCCACCGGCTGCCTGTCCGCCTCAACCGCGTCCGGCTTCCGCTCGAATATGGCCAGCCGCTCCAACGGCGAGTGGGCCTTGCCATCTGCGATGGCACCTGCCGCGGCTGATGCCGGGAGATCGAGCGCCTCGAGCACGAATTGCGAAACTCGCCTGGTCCGATGGCCGCCGTGATCCGCCGCATGGCTGAGCACCAGCTCGTCTCGCGCCCTTGTCATTCCCACGTAGAACAGTCGCCGCTCTTCCTGCATATGGGGATCCCCCTCAGGCAGGACCTCGTTGACCAACGCCGACGGCAGCGAGAGCGGTTCGCGGCGGGTTCGGGCCGGGAACCTCCCGTCCACCAGGCCGATCATGAAGACCATCGAGAACTCAAGACCTTTGGCCTTGTGCACCGTCAGTACGGCGACTGCGTCCGCGTCGGGGTCCACCTCGGCAGTGGCCGGATCATCGCCCGCATCGATCAGCGTCTGGAGATGTCGCGCGACGAAGATCACGCGATCGTCGGGTACAAGGTCGGATTGCGAGCGGATGATCTCGAAGAAACGGGCGATGTTCTGCAGCGATTCTTCGGCCGCTATCGTGTCCGTAGAAGCCAGGCGCGAAAGCAATCCGCTGTCGCGAAGGAACTGGTAGAGGACCTCCCCAGACGGCCTCTCATGTGCCAGTTCGGTGTAACGGCGCAGATCCGCAACGAGCCGCTCCAGTGCTTCACGAGTCTCACGGGCAACGCGGAGGAGACCCGGCTGCCGTACGAGTTCCTCGACCGTCTCCCAGAGCGAGTGGTTCTTGCGCCTGGCACTGTTGACGATCGCGGTGAGGTCCGCGCCGCCCAGGCCGTAGACGTCGGAGGCGGCAAGCGCGTATAGGTCCACGCTCGAGGACAGATCCGCAACCGTCCGGAGGAATGCCAGCAGCAGCCGTATCTCCGGCCGCGCGTACAACCCCGACGTCCCCGAAAAGCGCCACGGAATGCCTGCCAGGTTGAGGCTGCGAAGGACCGGATCGGCATCGGCATTGGCGCGCACGAGCACGGCGAAGTCCCGTGGCCGGGCACCCGCGCCGATGCGAGCCTCGATCTCGTGCGCCACCCAGTCCGCCTCTTCGGAACGGGTGGTGAAGGCCACGTGCCTCACGGCGCGTTCCGACCCGCCTCGCTCGGCGAGAAGACGCTTGTCGATTCCGTTGCGGACCTCCAGCCGGTCGGGATCGTTGAACCGGATGAGCCTGTAGCTCGAGTCCAGGATTGGAGCAAGCGAGCGGTAGTTGTGCCTCAGGACAACCTGGCGCGCGCTGGGGTGGCGCCGTTTGAACTCGAGGATGTTGCTGATGGCAGCGCCGCGGAACTTGTAGATGGACTGGTCGTCATCTCCGACCACCGTGATGTTTCCGTGAGTCGCGGCGAGAAGTTCGACGAGCTCCGATTGGGCCGGATTTGTGTCCTGAAATTCGTCGACGAGGATGTATCGGAAGCGCTTCTGCAACTCGACGCGCGCCGCCGGAGATTGGCGGAGAAGTCGGAGCGCCAGGCTCACCTGGTCACCGAAATCCACGAGCCCGGACTCGAGCAGAAGGGTTTGGTATCTACTGTAGGCGCGGGCCAGTTCCGTTTGACGACGAGCCTCTTCATCCAGCGCGGCGAGTTCGTCGGCCGGTGTAGAACCGTCTCCACGCAGCTTCAGTGCCTCGGCGGCAAGTCCCTCGGCGTATTCCAGGAACTTGTCCGGCGCGACGTCCTCGTCCTTGCAACGGCTGAACAGAGTGGCAAGCGCCGACAGGAAGCGTGTGGGGTCTCCGAGCGGCCGATACTCGTCCAGCTCGAAGCCGAAAAGCCGCTCTCGAAGGAAGATCACCACTTCCGGCCGGGAAAGGACGCGCACGTCCGTAGGCAAGCCCAGCTCCAGCGCGAACTCGCGGATCAGGCGGTCTCCGAAGGCGTGGAACGTGGAGATGGCCGAGTCCGTGTAGCCATACGGCACGAGCTGGTCCACTCGGGACTGCATTTCATCGGCGGCCTTGTCGGTGAAGGTAAGGGCCAGGATCTCGGATGGCCTGGCCCTTCGCGTGGCTATCAGCCATGCGATACGGCGCGTGATGACCTGCGTCTTGCCTGTACCAGCTCCGGCAACGACGAGAAGCGGCCCCTCGCCATGGCATACGGCGCGCCGCTGTTCCGTGTTCAGGCCGGCGAGCAGACTCTCGACGCCCGCCGACGCTTCCTCCGATGCNNGACCACCAGACCGGAATCTGCTCCAGTGGTTGAGGTTCGGTTGCGGATGTCTTCCGGCTGTGACGAGTCATCCTGGGATACTCGCCGAGAGCGGTGACATCTCACGTGTCACGAACCCGATTCCTGGCCTGCTATGCCGTCCCGGAGCGGCCGGGCTTGCGCCCCGTTCGTTCGGAGTCGCCGGCGGTCGGGGCATCCAGAGCGACCGCTGCCTTCTCCTGTCCCTTGGAGTGATGCGCCGACGGCCGCTGAACGGTCTCCGAGTCGGGCTCTTCGGGTGCGGCCTTGGCGACCGGTGCCGGAGAGGCCTTTGCGGCGGTCGCAGGCGCAGCCGAGCTTCCCCGCGCGGGTGCCGGTTTGGCCGCCGGTGCGGTCCTCGCCGGGACGCGCTCGTCGGCCGGTTCCGCCACGACGGCACGGGCAGCCCTGGCGGCAGCCGCGGCAGCCGCGGCAGCGTCCGCCTTGGTACGGTTTGCCGCGGCGCGAGCCGTGACTGCCGGACCGTGGTGACTGGCCCGGGCTTCATCGAGGGCCTGGGTCTCCTCCGTGGAAAGCGTCATCGGTGCCTTACCGCCCACGATGGACTTGGCGTAGATGCGAGTCCCGGTCCGGGAGTGGAGACTGCTTACGACGATCCCGTCGTCGGACTCGTCGAGCAGAGCGAGCGCAAAGCTCTGGTCTCCGCCGGTGTCCTGGAACGGGCTGAACCTGACAAGACCTTGCTTGCTGAAGTGATGACGGGCAGCCGCCTCGGTGACCGCGGTTCGCGCCGCCAGTTCGTCGAGGTCGCGCGCAACCTCGTGGACCAGTTCGATGTGCTCCGTCAGTACGGCTTCGAGGTCGCCTTCCTCGCCGCCTGTGAGTGCATCGATGCGCACCCTGAGCCTGCTGATCTGCAGTGCCTGGAGCACCAGCATCACGACCAGGATCAGACCGGCCAGTACTAGAACTAGCGCCGCCAGGTTGCTGGCAAAGAAATCGCCCACGCTTACCTCCATGGAATCGCCCCGGAGTCTACCAGCCGCGGGCGCAAAGATGCGCTGGCGCTTCGCGCTGAGCCTCTAGGGCGTCGGCGATGCCGCCCGACACCGGATGGAATGGTATCCTCCGCACCGGGCGCACCAACGCACTGATGGGGGTGCACGCCCGCGTCTGCCACGACTGAGTCAACGGAGGCCTTCTAAACAACATGGCCAAGCGCAATCGCGGACCGAACCGTCCTGGCCAGCGTCCCGCCCGACCTCAGTCGCGTCCCGCAAGCCGGCCTGCCGGCAGTCTCAGTTCCGACGACGAAGCTCGCGCGGCAGATCTCGAGAAGCAGATCGTCGATCGAGAGCGCGCAGCCGAAGCCGCCCGTGGCCGATCACGCGTCGCCGAACCGGTTCGCGGAACGCGAGTCAGCGGGCAGGGACTGCTCGCAACCAAGGCCGTGGCGGAATACGCCTATGTAGTCCGTGATGTGCGTCGAATAGTCGTGGTCGCCGCCGCGCTGGCCGCCATCATGGCCGTGCTCTACGTGCTCGTCGACGTCGCCAAGGTGGTCGTCATCAGCTAGACCCCGGGGGTCCGAAGTCCGCCAACTTGGAGCAGCCGCCCTATTCGGTGCGCCCGACCGTCGACCTGGTCCGGTCGTCCGTGTGCGCCGGTCTGTCCAGCACCCTCCTGACGGCTTCGCACAACTCGGCCTGCGAGAACGGTTTTGCCAGCACTGCGCCCTCGGCAGCGGCACCGGTGAGCAGCGACTCCCGATCCCGCGGATAGCCCGACATGAACAGGACCTTCAGGGAACGGCGCCTTGACGTCAGGGCGGCGGCGATCGTCGGTCCGTCCAGGTCGGGCATGACTACATCAGTGACCAGGATGTCCAGCTCGCCGCCGAGGCGTTCGGCAGTCTCGATCGCGTCCCGGGGTCCGGCGGCATGGACCTGATAGCCCTCCGCGACGAGAACTCTCTTGCAGAAATCCCTGACGGCCGGCTCGTCTTCCACGAGGAGAATCGTCTCGTTTCCGCGATTCTGGCGCGGTGCATCCGAATCTTGCGCAGCCATATCGGGCTTCGGTGCCTCGCACGGTGGCAGATCGACGATGAAGCGAGTGCCCACGCCGATCGACGACTCCACGCGTATCTGGCCGCCCATCTGCCGGACGACTCCGTACACCGTGGCCAATCCAAGGCCCGTCCCTTTGCCCTGGCCCTTGGTCGTGTAGAAGGGCTCGAATATGTGCTCCAGCACATCGGGCTCCATCCCGAAACCGGTGTCGGCGATCTCGAGACGCGCCCACGCCATCTCGTTCTCCCGAGCGGGAACCCCTGACGGCCACAACGCGCTTGTCGACAGCTCGAGCGAACCTCCCCCGGGCATCGCGTCCCGGCCGTTGACGACCAGGTTCATGACCAGCTGGTCCAGCTGGCTCGGGTCGGCCTCGACCATGCCGAGACCGCGGTCGAGCTTGACTTCGAGTTCCATGTCTTCGCCGAGCAGTCGCCGCAGCATCGGCACCATCTCCTCGATCCGAGCGTTGAGGTCCACCGGCTCGAGCGCGGGCTTGCTCCTCCGTCCGAAGGCGAGAAGCTGGGCCGTCAGCTCCACGGCTCGCGAGCCCGCCCTTCGGATCTGGGCCGCGTCCTCAGCCCGTTCGTCGCCCGCGAGCGACAACGCAAGCAGGTCGGCGTAGCCGTTGACCACGGTCAACAGATTGTTGAAGTCGTGCGCGACACCCGAGGCGAGCCGTCCAAGCGCCTCCATCTTCGATGCCTGCCGGACCTGATCCTCCAGGAGCTTGTGCTCGGTGATGTCCTCGACGGTCGCGACCGACATCGTCGGCAGGCCCTCTTCTAGCTGCATCGGCGACACATGGACCCTGGCCCACACCTCGTGGCCGTCCCGATGCAGGTATCGCTTTTCCATCTCGAAACCGTCGATCCGGCCGCTGAATAGCTCTCCGATCCGGAGCATCGAGGCTTCTCGATCGTCGGGGTGCGACAGATCGGTTACCGGTATGCGTCCGAGCTCCTCGCCGCTGTAGCCGAGGAGACGCTGGAATGCCAGGTTGCTCTCGAGCGTGTGTCCGGAGCGATCGGCCACGATCATGCCCAGCGCCGAGTGATCGAAGACCGCCCGAACGCGCTCCTCACTCGACCTCAGCGCCGCAAGCGTCTCCTTCCGTGCCGTGATGTCCCGGGCGATCACCTCTACGGCCGGCCGGCCATCGAATGTCACAGGCCCCGCGACGACCTCGACGTCGAACGCGGTCCCGTCGAGCTTGAGGTGCCGTTCCTCCGCGAGCGGGACGGTCTCGCCCCTGCTGAGCATCGCCTGCATCCGGGCAGCCACGAACGCCCGGTTCTCGGGCGCCACCCGGTCGATCACCGGCGTCCCGGTCAGGTCACCGCCGTAGAGTTCTCCCGCGGCCCTGTTGTGGAACACCACCGTGCCACCCTGGTGAACTACGACCGGATCCGGCAAGACCTCGAGCAGCCTCTCGAACCGCGACTCGGTCTCGGCAATCTCGCGCGCGACACGCTGGCCGCGTGCGGCTTCGTAGCCGGTTGCGAGTACGCAATTCACCCCGTTCCCCATGTCGATGCGCCGAGCCGTCCACAGGACACGAGCCTTGCGGCCGTCCTTCCTCAGCCATTGAGAGGCGAACTCGACCTTGTGCTCGCTCCCCGCTATCAGCCTGTCAAATCCCTGCTGGGCCTCGTCACGGAGGTTCGAGCGGAGCCGCATCAATGTCCACAGTGACTCGCCTGCCACCTCGGGCAACGGCGCCCCGGACGTGTCCGCGCAGTGCTGGTTCCACAGCCGCAGCGTGCAATCGGCCGACGCGACGACCACGAGCGCGTCGACCGCGTCGATGGCCCGCTGGAGCAGCGTCGCGTCGACGGTCGCGGCCGACGCGGCGGCAGGAGGCGCAGTCGTACCCGCACGGGTTCCGGCGCGGCTCAAGAACGGCATTCGCATACGCGACGATGCTACAGGGCCGCGTGAGCGCCCGTCGACCGGATCTCGGCCAAATTGCGGCGATCCTGCGGGCACCCCATCTCCGGTCACCATGTAGCATCGACGCATGGCCACGCGGCGCGCTTCGACCCCCATCTCCGGCGATGCCGGCGAGCAACAACCCGCATTCGTGCCGCCGCCCGAGCGCCAGCCGCTCGCCGCCCGGATGCGCCCGCGGACTCTCGATGAGGTCGTGGGCCACGAGCACCTCATCGGCGAACGCGGAGCCCTCAGGCGAGCCCTCCAGAAGGGCCACCTCGGATCGATACTCCTGTGGGGGCCGCCCGGAAGCGGCAAGACGAGCCTTGCCCGTGTGCTGGCGGAGTCGGTATCCGCTCGCCTCGTCACAATCTCCGCCGTCATGAGCGGCGTCGCCGAAGTCCGGGCGATCGTCGCCAAATCGCGCGAGAGGCTCAGCCTCAACGGCACGCAGACGCTGCTGTTCATCGATGAGATACACCGTTTCAACAAGTCGCAACAGGACGCGCTCCTGCCCCATGTCGAGGACGGCACGGTGACCCTCGTCGGGGCGACCACCGAGAACCCCTACTTCGAGGTCANNACGCTCGTCCGGCGGGCGCTCACCGACGTGGAACGCGGTCTCGGCGGCGATCTTGGGCCGAAAGGCGGCGTGGCACTCACCGACGGTCCGTTCGAGCTTCTGGTGGGGCTCTCCGCCGGCGACGCGAGACAGGCGCTGAACGTTCTGGAGGCCGCTTTCTCGATCGCCGAGTCGGAGGACGTCCGCGACGCCGAGGGCCGCGTGTCGCCGCGTNNGGCGACGGCCACTACGACACCGTGAGCGCGTTCATCAAGAGCGTTCGGGGCAATGATCCCGATGCGGCCCTCTACTGGCTGGCCGCCATGATCGCCGCCGGCGAGGATCCCAAGTTCATTGCCCGACGGCTGCTGATCCTCGCGTCCGAGGACGTTGGCCTCGCCGACCCTCGGGGCCTCGAGGTTGCGGTCGCGGCGTCGCAGGCGCTCGAGTGGGTCGGACTTCCGGAGGCCCAGTACGCGCTCGCCGAAGCGACGATATTCCTCGCGTCGACCACCAAGAGCAACGCGGTTGGCCGCGCCTACTTCGCGGCAATGGCCGATGTGCTCAAGAGCGGCTCGCTGCCGGTGCCACCGCACCTGCGCTCGAGCGGCGCCGGCCGTCGCTCATACAAGTACCCGCACGACTTCGAAGGCGACGACGTCGACCAGCAATACCTTCCCGACAAACTCGTGGGCAGCCGGTACTACTTCCCCGGAAACCTGGGGGCCGAGATCAAGCTCGGTGAGCGCCTCGACCGGCTACGCGAGTCCCGACCGGGAGGCAACCGCCGCAAGGAGCCCGCGGCGGGCCAGCGCGAAGCCGATCCGATGAGCGCGGCGTCCGAGGGGATGCGTACGCGGCAGGCGAACCTGCGTGCTCTGGCCGAGGAGCAACGCCGCGATTCCGGCGAGTGACGGGGACATCTCCTGAGATGCCCGCAGCTGGACACCGACGTATACCGCGATCGTGGTACGTAAGGCACTACCCGTTTGAGTTATTGAACCGCGCGTCCGGTGCGCGCAGCCTGTGGATCGGAGTCGAGGCCCCCAAAAGGGGTCCGGCACGTCGGAAGTGAGCACCCGTTCCAGCGCAGATCCCGCGCCGGGCGCGCGGGGCACAGACCAGTCTTCCGGGATGCAACGAATCTGAGATGGCCCTGGGGTTGCCGCCGCTGCAGATTCACTCCGTCAAGCCGAATACTCCAATGCGTCTCCAGGTTCTGTGTGGGAGCGCCATGTCACGAGCGCACGCTGTCGCGCCGTTGGTCGGCGTTGAGGCACCGTATCGGGCACCTGACTTGGGAGTAACGGCGTCCGGACCAAGACGGACCGGCCGCCGCGTGCGGCCCCAATCCTCCTGCTACCTGGAAAGAGCCCTCCTGCTCTGGCCGCGACTCGATCGATCCAAGCTCCGCAAGATTGCCGATGATCCGAAGCGGATGGCCGAAGTGATCGAGAAGCGGACCTCCCTTCCGTTCGACTCGATCCTCGCCATGCTAACGCGACAGAATCAGGCCCTTGCGGCCGTCGCGGACGTGCCGCGCGTGTTTGAGCCACCCCGCGCAGACGGCACGAGAGTCTCCCTGCGGATCGTCCGGAGCGAAGAAGGCAGCGAAATCCAGGTCCAGGATCTACTTCCCGCCTGACACGGCCATCTTTCGGCGCCTCGGTGCGCTACGGCTCCAACTCGAGGGCCCGCACGTGCCGGGGCCGGAATATCGCGATGGGCCGCCGATCGAAGACGGCTACTCGCGTGATGCCAAGGCGCTCCGCCGTGGCAACCAGCACCGCGTCGGTGAGGCGCGGCCGGTATTCGGTCGTCTCCCGCATGAGCTCCGTCGCTCGGATTATGTCCGCCGTCGTCGGCGCCACCACCTTCACAGCTCCGCTCCCGATCGATTTGAGCAGCGCGAACGTGGCCCGCAATCCGAGCTCCCGCTGCAGCAGCAGGTCCAGCTCGGCGAGCGTAAGCGCTCCGATCATGAGCGGGTCCGTCGTCCGCCCGAACCAGGCAAGCGCCGCCCTGTGATTCAGGTCCGACTGATCCGCCGCGGCGAGGACCGCGCTCGAGTCGAGCAGCACGGCCATCGCTATACCTCGTCGTCGCCGGGGCGCATGCCGGCCTCGCGTCGGGAGATCGACCGCCCGTCGAGCGACAGGCGTCCATGATCGCTCCTTCCTACCGCAAGGAACGAAAGGTCGAGCGCGGTGTCGTTCGCCTCCAGGTACGCCTCGACGGCGGCCGTCAACACTGAGGTCTTGGTGGCGCCATTTCGCGCGGCGAACCGGTCGAGACGCTCGAGCAGATCGCCATCGATGAGGATCGTTGTTCGCTTCTGCATATGCGGTCATATATACCACACTGGCCGGTGCCTGCGTCCACCGCTAACATGCCGCGAACCAACCAAAGACATCTCCCGCAGAGAGGTTGACTCCGTGAACCGCTTCGAACCCAATCTCCGTATCCCCGGCCCAACCTCGCTTCCGGACGCCGTTCGCGAAGCGGGCGCTCGCCAGATGGTCAACCACCGCGGTCCCGAGTTCGCCGTTCTCCAGAACAGCATCATCGAGAGACTCAAGAGCTTCTACCTCACCGCGAACGACGTGCTCATCGTGACGGCGGCTGGGACCGGCGGCCTCGAGTCGGCCATCGTCAGCTTCCTATCTCCGGGAGACAAGGTTCTCGGCATCACGATCGGCGCTTTCGGCGACCGGTTCGCGAAGATCGCGACCGTGTACGGAGCCGAGGTCACCAAGCTGTCCTTCGAGTGGGGACAGGCCGCCGACCCGGCGAAGGTGCGCGAGGTCCTCAAGGCCGGCGGCCCTTGGAAGGCCGTCCTGATGACGCACAACGAGACGTCCACAGCGGTCACGAACCCCATCGCCGACCTTGCTGCGGCTGTGAAGGAAGTGGCGCCGGACGCGCTGCTCATCGTGGATGCCATCAGCGGCCTCGGCGCGGTCCCGTTCAAGACCGATGAATGGGGTCTCGACGTGGTCGTCAGCGGATCACAGAAGGCCTGGATGGTGGGCCCGGGACTCTCGTTCGTTTCCGTCTCACCGAGAGCATGGGAAGCCGCCGCGACGGCGAAAATGCCCAAGTTCTACTTCGACCTCGCCGCGCACAAGACGAGCGCCGAGTCCGGCCAGACACCCTGGACTCCCGCGGTCGGCGTCATGTTCCAGCTCGACGTCGCCCTCAACCTCATGGCGGAGGAGGGCCTCGACGCCATCTGGAAGCGCCACGAGGCCGTAGGCGCCGCAGTTCGAGCCGGTCTCACGACCCTCGGCTTCAAGCTCCTGGCGGATCCGGCCTTCGCGTCGAACACGGTCACCGGCGCGTGGATCCCCGAGGACGTTGAGTGGAAGACATTCAACGGCAAGCTCCGCAAGCTGGGTCTGGTCGTCGCGGGCGGGCAGGGCGCACTCAAGGGCAAGATCTTCCGAATCGGCCACATGGGCCACGTAACCATCCCGGCCGTCCTCAATGCCATCGCCGTCCTGGAGCAGACCATGCTCGAACTCGGCAAGCCGGTGACCCCGGGCGCCGCCGTCGCGGCAGCTCAGGTCGCCGCCCTCAAGGCCCTCGGCCTGGTCAAGTAGGAGCCCGACATGAAGATCCTCGTTGCCGAGCCCCTGGCGAAGCAGGGCCTCGAGATCCTCCGCGCCCCCGGCCACGAAGTCGATGAGAAGATCGGTCTCACACCCGAGGAGTTGGCCGCCATCATCGGCGACTACGACGCCCTCCTTGTTCGCAGCCAGGTCAAGGTGACGGCCGACATCCTGGCCCACGCAAACCGGATGGTAGTCATCGGCCGCGCCGGGGTCGGCGTCGACAACGTGGACCTCGATGCCGCCACCAAGGCCGGCATCGTGGTTGTGAACGCCCCCACCGGCAACACAGTCTCGGCGGCCGAGCAGACGATCACATTGATGCTCGCGCTCGCCCACAAGACCGCCGCCGCCGACGCGTCCATGCGCCGAGGCGAGTGGAAGCGGAGCTCGTTCACGGGAGTGGAGCTTCGTGGGCGCACCCTGGGCATCATCGGCCTCGGCAAGATCGGCCAGGCCGTAGCAGACCGGGCCCGTGGCCTCGAGATGAACGTGATCGGCTTCGACCCGTTCGTCACCGCCGAGCAGGCCGCCCTCCACGGCGTAACCCTCGCCGAGGTGGACAAGATCATCGAGACGGCCGATGTGATCACGGTTCACGTACCGCTCAACAAGGCCACTCGCGGCATCATCAACGCCGACAACATTGGCAAGCTGAAGCCCGGCGTCATGCTCGTCAACGTTGCCCGCGGCGGCGTGTACGACGAAGCGGTCGTGGCCCAGGCGCTCAAGGACGGGAAGATAGCCGGCGCCGCGATCGATGTCTACGAAACCGAGCCGCCGGCGGCCGATAATCCGCTCCTCTCCGCACCCAACACGGTTCTCACGCCGCACCTGGGCGCCCTCACGGCCGAGGCTCAGCTCCGAGTGGCCGAAGAGGCGTGCGAGCAGGTCGTCGACGTCCTGGCGGGCCGCTCCGCCCGGTACGCGGTCAACGCGCCGCTCCTCACACCCGAAACGGCCCGGGCAATCGCGCCGTACCTGCCCCTGACGGAGATCCTGGGCCGGATCGCGGCTCAGTACCTTCGCACCGGCGTGAAGACGCTCACCGTGGACGTCGGTGGCGACCTTGCGGGATGCGACGCCTCTCAGCTGACGGCGGCGGCCTTGCGGGGAATCCTCGCGGATGCCACATCGGAACGGGTCAACCTCATCAACGCGGGCTTCCTCGCGAAGAGCCGTGGCCTGACCGTTAACGAGCGCAAGACCTCCGACGCGGGCTCCTTTGCGTCGCTCGTGACGCTCACCGTTCAGGGCGACTCGGGTTCGGCAACCGTGGCGGGCACGATCGCGAACGGCGAGCCTCGACTGGTGCGCATCAACGACAACTGGCTCGACATGACCCCGGCCCCCCTGATGCTCGTTACGCACCATCAGGACAAACCCGGAACGATGGGCCGCATCGGCTTGATCCTCGGCGAGGCCGACGTCAACATCAGTTCCATGACCCTTGCACGGATGGCGCCGCGGGGCGAGGCGCTCATGCTCCTCGCCGTCGACGATGAAGTCCCGGACGCCGCGGCGGCCGCGATCAAAGCTCATCCGAACGTCCTGGACGTGTGGATGATCCGCGCCGTCGCCCAGAGTTGAACTCTTCTCTGCGGGATGCCGAGCGACTCCGGACCGGCGACGAGCCGGTCTCCGGGGCCGCTCGGCTCATTCCCTCCGGCCTCGACGCGATCCTGGTCCTGCTACGTCACGGCCAGACGCAATTCATCGTGGAGAAGCGATTCCAGGGTGCCATGGAGGCTCCCCTCACGGCGCTCGGGGAGCGGCAAGCTCGCCTTGCAGGTCGACGCCTCGCCAGGCCGCGCGTGGATCCGTCTCTGCCCATACCGGATACGTCGCCCCTGACGATCGTCCACTCACCGCTCGGCCGTGCCCGCCGCAGTGCGGAACTGGCTGTTGAGGAAATGAACGCCGCCGGCCGTGCCACTCCCCCGCTCCGCTCGGACGAGGGCTTCTGTGAGATCGGACAGGGCGAGTGGGAAGGTCTCACCGACACCGAGATCACCTCTCGCTTCGGCGACTCGCTGGCAGGCTGGCGCCGCTGGCCCGGTCGCTACCATGCCCCCGGCGGAGAGAATCTCGGTCAGGTCCGATTTCGAGCCGAGAAGGCGCTCGCGACTTTGCTGTCCGACATGGCGCGCGGCTCCGCCCCCGGCACACACGATCGCCACCAGGTCCTGGGCTACTCCGACCCCGGCGAAGTCCAGGCGCCGTGGGGAATGATCGTCGGGCACGGCGGCATCTTCCGCGTCGTGACCTGCGCGCTCCTGGATCTACCGCCGGAGCACTTCTGGAACTTCGACTTCGGGCTGGGCGCCATCACCGTCTTCGAGATACGGGCCGGGCGCGCCGTTCTACGGACACTCAACTTCGAGTCGCATCTTGGTACTCAGGCCGAGACCGAGTCGTCCGAATCCGCGGCCCGGAACGCGTCGGGCGCCCTTTAGCGCCCATTCCTCCGGCGGACTTTCGGCGCGCCGATCGTCAGCGTCGCGTCCGGCCGGAACCTCGCGACCTTCCGCCCCGCCCAAGCTTCAGCCGCAACACCAGCCGGAGCAGCTGATTCCGAATGCGCCGCTGGGACTCGGCGAGCAGGATCAGTCGACCACCGCTGATCTCCCTGCGGCCGTACGTCACTTCCACCGCGGACATGGCGACCACGCCGAGCGAATCCCGGGCGATCGGCACGACATCGGCGAGCATGCCGGCGTACTCATATACGGTCTGGGTGGGCCGCGGCTTGTAGCCCAGCCGGCTCGCCAGCTTGACCACGTTGCGGTACACGGTTTCGGGCTCGTCGAGGCGAGTGGGACGGCGGCGCCAGAGCACAAACAGCGCCAGAGCGAGCACGGCGATCAGGATGCCCGGGACGATGATCCCCTGCAGTCCGCTGTCGGTAGTGCCCGCGCCGGAACCGCTCGACCCGTCGCTTCGCAACGTCCTGTCCGGGCGGCTCGTGGGTGCATCGGCGCTGCGGAACGGGGTCGGGCTGGCCACGACAGCCTGGCCGGGCGGGAGAATCGTCGGCTGGCCGGGTCCCCCGGTTGGATCGAACGGGATCCATCCGTAGGTCGGGAAGTACACCTCGACCCANNATGTACGCAAAGCAATCCACGGTCGACAGGCCGGTGCACTTGGGGACATAGCTGCGAATGTCGGTGCTGTATGTGAATCGGTCGGAGCGCAGGTAGTCCTGTATCGCCTTGGCGACGTCGTACTCGTTGGCGAACGTGTTCCCCTGGGCCTTCGCCCAGTCGGCGATCAGCTTCAACAGCGCCTGGCCGTCCGAACCCACCAGCTCCTTGCCCTGGGTGTATCTCTCGAGCAGTCCGGTGGGATAGTTGACCCCCGCCTGGCGGAGCCGCCACTCGGTCAGGCCGGTACCGGCAGGATCGATGTTGGGTACAAGCGCGGACACCGTGTAGTCGGTCGCGTCGGTGCTCAACCAGGCGACATCGGCACCAATATCTCCTCCCACCAGGGTCCGGACGACCGGCACATTGACCGTGTCCGGTTCGTTGGCGCCCACGAGATGCGTGATCGACGTGTCCTGGATGTGGACGACGATCGAGACTTGCTGGCGTCCGGGCGTCGTGAGGCTGACCTTGTCCAGCGTGCCGTCGCCCAGAAGCCCTCCGGCCGCGACGTTGTCGTCGTGTGTGTCGCCGACGGCCCATCCGTTCGCCTGGAATGTATCGCGGGCGATCATCCGCCAATGGACCGGCGGGGCGCCGCTGGGCAGGCGCACGGTGAATACGGGCGTGCTGCTCGCCTGGAAGTAGAAGGCGATCTGGGTATTGGGCCCGAAGTCGCCGTTGGGCTGGACTCGGCTCTGCCCGCCGCCCGGCAGATATGCACCCAGGAAGCTGACCGCATTCTGGAAGTTGCCGCCCACGTCCCTGAATGTGGAGGCCAGCGGCGCCGAACTCGCGATCGTCGTCAGGATCAGTGCCCCGGCCACGGCCCCCGAGGCAAAGGCCATGCCACCCCGCAGGTGCGGCGCCTGGAAGTCACGGCCGCGCCAGATCCGATGCCGCAGCCAGCTCGACCGCTCGTCGGCGGCGTGCGCAAGAAGAAGCAACACCAGCGCCGCGGCGCAGAAGACGACGAGCGCCACGAACTGATCCTGAATCGTCAGGCACATGTTCGCGATCAGCACCACGGCGAGCAGGAGTACTCCGTTCACGGAGCGGTGATATCCAAAGACGTTGTAGGCGGCGGCCTGGGTTGATCCCCAGACAAGTACCCCCAGGACGAGACAGAAGTGGCCGTACTGGAGCGTCTGGGCCTGATGTCTCCACGTGAGGTCCAGATATGCCTCGGTGACCGAGTTGGACGTCGCATGGAACCAGCTGACGAGGCTGCCCCCGGAGTCCGGAAGTGACATCCCAACCGCCTCGATCAGCACGAACGCGCCGACCACACAGCCAAGGAACTGCGCCACCCACGGAGACATGCCGACACGTGCGCTCGTGTAGCCCCACAAGGCACCGGCCAGCGCGATCCAGACCAGGAACGTTGTCAGTTCGTCCCGCCCCAGAATCCACCTCGAGTCCGCGATCGACCAGCCCACAGCTCCGCAGAGAATGAAGACGAGCGGCAGGCTCAACCAGCCCTCGTCCGGCTTCATCTGGTCTATGACACGGCCGATCGCCCCGCGCTCGTCCGCAGCCCTGGAGGTTCGACCGGGGCGGAACACTTCCTGGCGCTCTCGCGGGAACGGGGCTGCGCTGGACATCTTCAACACCAACCGATCTTTGTAGTCCGATCGCGGAAGCCGTTCATGCCAGCACCGCGGCAAGGTTGTCGCCGGCGTGAACTTCGTAGGACTTCAGGTCGTACTCCGCCAGTGCGAAACGGAGTGCCCGCTGCTCCTGGCCGGCAAGTTCGGGGTCGATGTGCCGGCGGCTCCGCCCCGTGGCCTGGTGGTAGCTGGCCGCGTCGACGGCGACAACCGCGGCAGCGACGCCCCTGGCCCGCAGCGTCGTAAGGGCTCGGATCCAGGCTCTTTCCCGAGATGACGTGATCACGACTGCCGTCATACCGCGGCGCAGCTTGGGGAGCCCGGAAAGCAGCACTTCCGCGAGTGGAGCACGACCGTCGCCTTCAACGGCCGCCAGCAGTTGCATGATCTTCTGACGTTGCCGTGGACCGCGGTCGGCCGGGATGTTGACGACCCGATGCCCGCTCGTGGTGAGGCCCACGGCGCGGTTCTCAAGGATGGCGTCGTGGGCGATCGAGGCGGCGATGCGGAGAGACTCCTCGACTGTGGAGATGTCCCCCTGACCCGCCTGGACCTCGGCGTCGAGATCCACATACAGCCACACGTCGGCAGTCTGCTCCAGGTCGAACTCCTTGACCTGGATCTCGCCCAGTCTTGCGGTACTGCGCCAATGGATACGGTTGAAGCTGTCGCCCGGGGCATACGGCCGGACGGTCGTGGCGAGCGGAGTGGTCTGCAGCGTCCGTTCCGGAGCGGAGTGGCTTCCTTCGAGGTTGGCGTTCGGTAGCCGCCAGCGAGGAAGCGGCAGCACCCGTGGAAAGACCGTAACGATGGTTGGCCGCCCGACTGTGGCGGCAGCCTCGAAGAACCCGAACGGATCGCCGGTCTGAACGACCATCGGTTCGATTCGGTACGTACCACGCCTGGTGAGCGGCACGATCGCGATCCACGATCGCTGCGCCCAGGAACGAAGCCCAAGGGCCCGCCCTGGGATCGGGACCGGCAGATCTGTCGGGTTGTACACCTCGAGCCACGGCTTGGGCAGACGGCTCGCGTTGGAAATGCTGTAGGTCGTCCGGAGGTCGTCACCAACATGCCCTTGACGGTGATCCACTCGGTACCCGGCCTCCAGATCCGCCAGCCCGAACCGGGTCAGCACATAGCTGCCGCCTATGGCCAGAAGTCCGAGATAGACGATGAAGAACAGGAAGGGCAAACCAGTCGAGAACGACGCGATCAGCAGGACGATCGCGACGATCAGAAACTGGAGGCGCCGTAACATCTTGGCGACTCTCGGCAGGTCGGCTAGCGCGCCGGGGATCCGGCGCCCCGTTTGGCGCCAGGCCGTGACGGCTCCGAGACCGGCGAGTCGCGGCGGTCCGCGCTCTGCGTCTTGGCTCCGTCCACCGGGATCGTGTTCAGGAGTTCGGCGATGACCTGGCGCGGATCGATGTCATGCATCGACGAGCTGGTCTTGATGATCAGGCGATGTGCCAGGGCGCTTTCGGCCAGGGCCTTTATGTCGTCCGGGATCACGTAGTCGCGGCCGGTCAGCGCCGCGAGCGCCTGCCCGGCCCTATAGAGCGCCAACGAGCCGCGCGGGGATGCGCCAAGGTAGACGTCCGGGTGGGTTCGCGTAGCCGTGACGAGGCGGACGATGTAGTCGGCCACGGCCGGGTCCACGTAGATCTCACGGACCGATGCCTGAAGCGCCATGAGCTCCTCCACGGAAAGCACTTCGCCAAGGCTGTCGATCGGATGGCTCGTCTTCTGCTGGTCCAGTATGTCCTGCTCGTCGGCCTGGCTCGGATAGCCCAGGCGGATACGCAGCATGAAGCGGTCGAGCTGCGCCTCCGGTAGCGCGAATGTGCCCTCGTACTCGATCGGATTCTGCGTCGCGATGACGAGGAACGGCTCCGGCATCTGATACGTGGTGCCGTCGATCGTGGCCTGGTGCTCTTCCATGCATTCGAGCAGCGACGACTGNNTGCGCCGGAACGAGCAGCCGAGGCTCTTGGCCACGGCCTTCGCAAGCATCGTCTTGCCTGTCCCGGGCACGTCCTCGATCAGCAAGTGGCCGCGGCAAAGCAGGGCCACCAGGGTCAGTCGGACTTCCTGGCGCTTGCCGATGATTACTCGTTCGACGTTCGCCGCAACCTTCTCGCCTGTCTCTTTGATCGTGGTCATGACTCTCTCTTCAGGACTCGAGCTCGGATGGTGGCCCCCGAACACGTCGCAGAGCCTACTGGGTCCGTGAAGCCAACTCCGCCCTGAGGCGAAGGGCCGGAACATACTACGCCGACACGACCCGGCTGTTCGTTCGCGTCGAATTCCGGTTCCGCGAGCCGGCCAGACACTGACGCCGGCCGGGGCGCGCATGCTGCGGAGGGCGGCAAACTCCAGCCCGAGTATTGACCGAATCTCCACCCGCCACGCCCTCCTTGCCGCTAACCTTGCAGAAACCGGGACCTTCGGACCCGTCGATGAGTACAAGCAGGCACCCCTGCCGGGCACCGATCCCGGCGTAATCTCGGCAAAGAGCGTCGCGTAGGCGGCGCTCTGGACTGGCCTGCAGGACAACGGAGCGAACATGGCCGACCTGACCGACTCGTATTGCGAGCGGTGCGGAACTCGCTACTCATTCACGGAGGCAGCCCCTAAGGGCTTCTCCCTGAAGGGCGCGCGCGTCCTGGCCAAGGGGTTGCGCAACTTCGTGCTGACCGATGGCCAGTCCATGTCGGATGCCATCGAGAACGCCCGCCTGGAGACGAATACCGAGTCGTCCAGTCGGGTCACGGAGGCCTTCCACGCGACGTTCAACTTCTGCATGGTCTGCAGGCAGTACGCGTGCAGCAAGTGCTGGAATGTGAAGGTTGGCGCCTGCCTGTCCTGCGCACCCGAAACGAATGTGCGATCCGTCTCGCCAGAGGACCATCTCATCGTCCGCACCCCGGTCGCACGCTGGGACGGGGACTGGGCGATCACGCCCGACGGACCGGTGATCGAGGCACTCCTGGGCCAGGATAAGCCCGCGCCGACAAAGCCTCAGAGAATGGTCCCGCCGCCATTCGCCACCCCGGACGCCGCCGACGGTGGGGAGTGGTCCGGCGTGGACCTGCTCGAGCAGCAGATGGCCGCTATCAGCAAGGCCAAGGTCGCCCGCGAGGCACAACAGAACAAGCGCGCCGAACCGGATCCGGGAACCTTGTGGGCCGCGGTGAACATGACCGAAGCGGCGGTCCAGCCGAACATGCCCGCGGCTCTCGCGCTCACAAGGCCTGCTCCGACTCCGCCGGCCTCCCCCACTCCCACCACGGATTCCCCTCCGGAAATGGCGCTTACGCCCCAGGAGCTCATGCTCATCAGGGCCGAGTTGTCCCCAAACGACGACTTCCCGCCGCCGACGTTCGTCGATCACCGCGAGACACCCTCGCCGCGTGAGGTTGCCGCTCAATGGCTATCCGTGCGTCAGGCCGGGGCGGCCCCGATACCGCAATCCACAGAACAGACCCGGCCGGCTCGGTCCTTCCCGCCGGCGCCGGCTCCCTTGCCCGGCTCTCTGCCACCCTTCGCACCAACGCTTCATGCCTCTACGCGCGAGCGCACACCGATCGCGAAGATCCCCGCCCGCCGCGGAGATCAGCAGGCGGCCAAGGCGCACGGTCGTCGCCGCGGCACCGAAGCGGTGGAACCGTGGCCGCATGCCACTCCCTGGGCCGAGCGCTCCCTCGCCGCTCACAACGAGTGGCTCCGATCACAGGAAGAGTCGCAGGTCGAATCACAGGTCGAGGGGCCGTTGCTCGCCCAACCCCACGTCCGCCAGCCGCGTGCGGCTTCGTCCGCTCCGGTGGCGCCGGCTGCGGTCGCGTCAAACGGACTTACCGGGCTCATCGGTTCGCCGCCGGAACAGGCGGCCGGACACCTTCTCGCGGTGACGCATAGCCGGCAATCACGCACTCCCGCGGATACTGGCGCGCGGGGCGCACCTTCGGAGCTCATCGGGGCCGAGCCCGCGCCAACCTACGAGTCGGGCTCGAGCGAGACCGCGGCTCAGGCACGGCCGAAGAAGTCCAAGCCTGCTGCAGCCGAGATGCCCGCATGGCCGGAAGCCGACACGGAGGTCGCGGAGGCCGTCAGCCGCCGACTCGGCGCCATCGCGGCAGGATCACCGGTGCCTGCGCTCCCGGCCCAGGGATCACTCGGGCAGATTCCAACCGCGCCGGTCGTTCCCGCTACGGCGGCTGAGCCGGCGCACCCGTGGCCGCCGCTCGGTTCCAGATACACGCAACGGCCAAGGGTTGAGGAGCCGCGGTCGATCCCGGCACCCCAATTCCCGGCCAGCCTCGCCGCGCAGCCGGCCCCGCCCCAGCTCGACGAGATGTGGGCGCAATCCTCGCAAGAGGTCATCGACAGCGGGACGATCCGAGTATGCGGCCGGTGCTCGCTGCCGGTCTCCACGCAGGCGCGCTTCTGCCGCCGGTGCGGCACGCCTCAGGCCTGAACGCCCGTCATCGGCGTCGTGTGAATCGGCGCCACAGCGACACGGTCGCCGCCGGACCAAGCAGTACGCCGAAGATCGCAAATCCCGCGAGCCGGGTCGAGTAGAAGCGCTCGTGACCAAACGCGCCGGCCACTGCAACCGCGGCCAGCCATCCCAGGAGACACCCGACGGCACCCACCGCCAACAAGCCGAGCATCGAGGCTCCGATACGGAGTCCGCTGCGGGAGTCGGACCAGGCGGCGCGGATACGTTCGACGCGTGTCCTAGGGTCGGACTGCGCCGCGATCGCTCGGGCGGAGCGGTAGCTGCGCAGGAACACGGCGGTACTTGCCAGCCCGCCTAATACAACCAGACAGCCGCCGAGGATCTCCACGAACATGCCGATCTCGAAGTGGCCGTTGCCATGATCGTGGAGCTGGATGTTCAGGAGGTCGTTGGCGAAACGCGCGCCCTCGATCGTGGAGGCTGCCGTGGCAAGGGCGAGCAGGCCCGGAACCAGCTTCACGAGGAGTGACTCGCCGTCGCGGGCCCATCGCGACACTGCGAAGAACAGGACGCCTACCGTGAACAGAACTGTCAGGAGCCCGTCCACGGCGTTGTGCCCGTCTACGATGGTGTCCCCGTCGGCCACTACCCAGGGCAGGAAGGTGTCCGCGGCCGCCAGAAGGAGGAGGCCGAACCAGATCGGCAGGACGTTCCACCTGAGCAACAACCGCGGCTCACCGGCCAGATCGGCTTCGGGAGGCGG
>PMBG01000009.1 GCA_003153755.1 Chloroflexota bacterium
CCCGTGCTGGTGCTACGGCAGCGAAACCATCGACATGGACCCACTGCGTCCGAAAGCTATCTGGGGCTTCAACGGCACCGAGCGTCCCGGGGCCGTCTATCTGGCGGCAGTTCTCGCCGCTCACTCTCAGAAGGGCCTGCCCGCGTTCGCGATATACGGACGCGACGTCCAGGACGCCGGCGATTCCTCGATCCCGGAAGACGTGCAGGACAAGCTGCTGCGTTTCGGCCGCGCCGGCCTCGCCGCCGCGATCATGAGCGGCAAGTCCTACCTCTCGCTGGGCGGCGTCTCGATGGGCATCGCCGGCTCGATCGTGGACCAGGGATTCTTCGAGCGGTACCTGGGCATGCGCGTCGAGGCAGTGGACATGAGCGAACTGACGCGCCGGATCGAGCGGGACATCTTCGACCCGATCGAGTTCGAGCGGGCCGTGAGTTGGGTTCGGGCCAACTGCCGTGAGGGAGACGATCGGAACCAGCCGGATCAGACTCGGACGCGAGCCCAGAAGGATCGCGATTGGGAAACCGTAGTCAAGATGGCCCTCATCACCCGCGACCTGCTTACCGGCAATCCGCGGCTGGTAGAACTCGGGTTTGGCGAGGAGGCGCTGGGACACAACGCGATCCTGGGCGGTTTCCAGGGCCAGCGCCACTGGACCGACCACTCGCCCAACGGCGACTTCATGGAGGCGATCCTCAACTCGTCGTTCGACTGGGACGGAATCCGCGCGCCCTACGTGTTCGCCACGGAGAACGACAGCCTGAACGGCGCGGCGATGCTGTTCGGATACCTCCTGACCAACACGGCTCAGGTGTTCGCCGACGTTCGAACCTACTGGAGCCCGGACGCCGTCAAGCGAGTAACCGGCGTCCAGCTCAAGGGTCGTGCCGCCGGCGGAGTGATTCATCTGATCAACTCGGGCGCGGCGACCCTGGATTCGGCCGGCGGTCTCAAGCGCGATGGCCGGCCCGCCATGAAGCCGTTCTGGGAGATAAGCGACGCCGAGGCGTCCGCGAGCCTTGCCGCCACCACCTGGTACCCGGCCGTGACCGGCTACTTCCGCGGCGGCGGATTCTCATCGCAGTTCGTTTCGCCCGGCGAAATGCCCGTGACCATGAGCAGGATCAACCTGGTCCACGGAGTAGGTCCGGTCCTGCAGCTGGCCGAAGGTTGGACCGTGGACCTGCCGCCCGAGGTCCACGGCGCCCTCAATAAGCGCACGGACCCCACCTGGCCCACCCAATGGTTCGCCCCACGGCTTTCGGGGACCGGGGCTTTCCGGGACGTCTACGGTGTCATGTCGGCGTGGGGTGCCAACCACTGCGCGATGAGCTACGGCCACATCGGCGAGGACCTCATAAGTCTGGCGGCGGTGCTGCGGATCCCGGTGAACATGCACAACGTGCCCGACGAACGGATCTACCGCCCGAACGTCTGGACGAACCTCGGCACGGCCGACCCGGAAGGCGCCGATTTCCGCGCCTGCGCGGCACTCGGCCCCGTGTACGGCCGGCGCTGACACGGCGATCAGCGAAAGCGAAGTCCGATGACCCGAACTCGGGACTTCCTGGCGATCGATCTGGGAGCCTCCAGCGGCCGCGTGGTGGCGGGCCGTTGGGATGGTTCGAAATTCGACCTGTCGGAGGTCCATCGTTTCCCGAACGAGCCGGTCGCGCAGATGGGCCGGCTCCAGTGGGACGCGCTGGGAATCTGGTCCGAGATCGAGCGCGGTCTCACGCGCGCTGCCGCCGACCGGCCCCGGGACGAGCTTGCCGGCCTCGGCCTGGACACGTGGGGCGTCGACTTCGCGCTGCTGGACGGGGCGGGCAATCTCCTGGGCAACCCGTATTGCTACCGCGACCGACGCACGGCCGGGATGATGCAACTTGCGTTCGAGCATGTGCCGCGGCGCGACGTGTTCATGGCGACCGGCGTCCAGCCCATGGAGTACAACACCCTCTACCAGCTGCTGGCCATGGTTCACGCGAAGGACCCACAACTGGAAGCGGCCGCGACCATGCTCACGATGCCCAACTTGTTCGCCTACTGGCTGTCGGGGCGCGCGGTGGCCGAACGCACACACGCGTCGACGACTCAGTGTCTGGACGCGGGTACGGGCCGATGGGCGACCGGCTTGCTGGATGCGCTCCAGATTCCGACGCGGATCTTCCCGTCGCTCGTGGAACCGGGCACTCTCCTGGGGCCGCTTGCCGCGGACGTCGCCACCAGGACGGGGCTATCCACGGCGCCGGTATTCGCGGTGGCCGGCCACGACACGGCGAGCGCCGTGGCGGCGATACCGGGCCTCGACGCCCACAGCGCATACATCAGCAGCGGCACCTGGAGCCTCATGGGCGTGGAGCTTCCTTCGCCGATCGTCACCGACGCCGTGCTGGCGGGCGGCTTCACCAACGAAGGCGGCGTGGCCGGAACGACGCGCCTGCTTCGAAACATACCCGGGTTGTGGCTTGTTGCGGCGTGCCGTCGCAGGTGGCAGCAGGACGGCCACGAATACGGCTGGGCCGAGCTGGTAGCGATGGCGGAGCGATCGCCGGGGATGCGCGCTCTCATCGACCCGGACCACCCTAGCCTCGTCAACCCCCCGGACATGCCGACCGCGATACGAGACCTGTGCCGCGCCACGGGCCAGGAGCCGCCGGAGAGTGCCGGCGAGGTCGTACGGTGTTGCCTGGACAGTCTCGCGTTGAGATGCCGGGCCACTCTCGACGACCTGACCGAGGTGACCGGCGAGCGTCCGGCGGTGCTGCGGGTCGTGGGCGGCGGCAGCCAGAACCGCCTGCTGTGCCAGCTGACCGCGGACGCCTGCGGGCTGCCGCTGGTGGCGGGCCCGGTGGAGGCGACCGCATTCGGAAACCTGATCGTTCAGGCAATCGCCGCCGGCGAGTTGGGCGGTGTGGCCGACGGGCGTGCCGCCGTCGCCGCGTCGGTCACCCTGGAGACATACGAGCCCCGGCCGGGCTCTGCCTGGGACGCCGCTCTATCCCGCCTGCGCGCCCTGGCCGCCCACACCGACAACAGCGAAGGAGTGCCCCGATGACAGCCCACGACGATCTCATCGCGCAACTGGCCGACGTCGGCAGAGAGGCGGTCGCGCAAGGGCTCGTCCTGGCATCGGGCGGGAATCTCTCGGCGCGGCTGCCCGGCTCGGACGAGTTCGTCGTAACCGGCACGGGCACATATCTCGACCGCCTTGGCGTCGGCGAGTTCTCGAGAGTGGGCCTGGACGGCCGGGTCCGAGGCGGCAATCCGAATCCCTCCAGCGAGTGGAAGCTCCACCAGCGAACCTATCTGATCCGGCCCGACGTCAACGCGGTCATCCACCTGCACCCGCAGTACACGGTGCTGCTCGACGCCCTGGGGCACGAGATCCGGCTGATCTCGCTGGACCAGGCCTACTACGTCCGGAACGTGTCCAGCGTGCCCTACTTCCCTTCCGGCTCCGACGAACTGGCCGACGCGGCTGCCGAGGCGGCCCGAGACTGCAACGCGGTGATCATGGGATTCCACGGCTGCTCGTGCCTGGGCGAGACGATCGCCATGGGCTTCCGCAGAGCCCAGAACCTGGAACAAGCGGCAATGACGACATTCCGCTGCATCCAGCTCGGCAACACCGACCTGACGTTCCCGCCGGAGTGGTTCGACAAGCTGGCGACGGTCTGAGCCGATCGGCCCGAGCCGGCGTCAACCGCCCGCGTTCGGGCGTCGAGCGGGTCGCCTTGCCTTACGGGTTCGCCGACGCGGCGAGGACAAGATGCCACCCGACGATCTCATGGTGAGCGGATGGCACAACCCACACTGTCCTGGGCCACGCCTGCATTGGATGCGCGACGTCCAACCAGGAATCCAAGATGCTCACGAGCCGGACGAGCTTCCCATCCCTGACGAAGACGAGCAGGGAAGGTGAGCCACCTTCGTCCTGCCAGTCATCCGGCATCGCGTGGAAGGCGATGCCGTCGTTGACGCAACGGCCCGTTGAGCAGCCGGCGACTTCATAGACCTTGTCCCATTCGAAGGGTCGGCGAGCACGGCGGGCACCGGGACTGCCCGGGTGGCATTTCTGGGACTTGACCCCGGGCAAGGGCCGATCCCGCCGCACGTACCGCCGGCTTGGCTTCATGACAGATTCAAATCGGGGTAGTACGAGGCAGGGTAGGCAGGATCAAACGGGCCGCTCGTGGCGCAGAATCGGCCAAGTGGACGTCGATTCAACCCGGAAGCGACCGTTCTGACGCGGAATCACGCTTTCTGCGCCCGCCGAGGAGCTTCGGAATATGCCACGCACTACGGGGATTTGCATTTGGCATGATCGCCGCGGCAGCGAGCGGGAGCGCGCGGCCGGAGCGCGCTACTTCGAGGCCTTCAGCGCCTGCACCACCGCGTCGTACGCCGGCTTCGGGGCCAGGTTGTTGTCGTACAGGTCCGCGTCGCCCTGGCCCGGGAAGACGCTGGGCACCCAGGAGTCGCGGTCGCTGATGCCCCAGGCGGTGATGCCGACGCACGCCGTGACGGCCAGGCAGGCCTCCACGGTCTGCTTGTAGTAGCCCGCCTGCTTCGTGAGAGACGCCGGCGTGGACGGAACGATCACACGGACGTCCAGCTCGGTCACGGCCACCTCGACGCCCAGGTCGGCGAAGCGCTGCAGGTTCTCGGTCATCTTCGCGGGGAAGGCGTAGGTGGTGTCGAAGTGCGCCTGGAAGCCCACGCCGTCGATCGGCACGCCCGACGCCTTGAGCTTCTTCACGAGCGCGTACAGCGCGTCGCTCTTGGCGTTGATGTCCTCGACGTTGTAGTCGTTGATATAGAGCTTCGCGGCCGGATCCGCGGTGCGCGCCCAGTAGAAGGCATCGGCGACGTAGCCCTCACCGAGGGTCTTGTAGAAGATCGATTCGCGCATCGTGCCGTCTTCATTGAGGGCCTCGTTCACCACGTCCCAGGCGTAGATCTTGCCCTTGAAGTGCCCGACCTCGGTGTAGATGTGCTGCTTCACGGTTTCGTTCAGCTGGGCCTTGGTGAACTTGCCGTCGCTGATGAACGCGGGCAGCTGGCTGTGCCAGACGAGCGTATGGCCGCGAACCTTCTGGCCGTGGGCCTGGGCGGAGGCCACGATGGAGTCCGCGCCGCTCCAGTCGAAGCTCCCGGGCGCGGCCTCGAGCGGGCCCCACTTCATCGCGTTCTCGGGCGTCACCTGGTTGAACTGCTTGTTCAGGATGTCCGCGTAGGCAGCGTCCGTCGTGAGCTGCCTCACCGGCACGGCGGTGCCGAAGTAGCGGGTGCCCGTGAGATCCCGGAGAGCGACCGGGGTCGCCGTTGGGGACGGTGACGGCACGACCGAAGGCGCGGCCGACGGGGTGGCCGAAGCTGCGGGCGGGACCGGCGTGGTGGCTTGCGAACTGCAGCCGAGGACGCCGATTCCCACCGCCGCAACGAAGATGACCCTTAGCGCAGGTGACGAGCCGATCGACGGGTTCCGGAAACGCATCGAGCCTTCCTCACTCCAGTTTCGGTCGGCGCCGCGAAATTGCGCCCGAGGCGCACACGTTACCCCATCGTGGATCGCGCGGGCGCGCCGCTCTCGCTACCATGCGCGTATGACCCCTGAAGCGATGCCCAGCCTGCGATCCCAGGTCCGCGACGCCGTCGAAGCCGCGTGGCAGATTGCCCGGACCGAGCTCACGCCCGCGGACGGAGCTCCTGCCGCCGAACCCGTCACGATCGAACGCCCCGCGGACGCCGCCCGCGGCGACTTCGCCAGCGCCACGGCGCTCCGGCTCGCCAAGCCGTACCGCCGCGCGCCGCTGCAGCTTGCCCAGGCAATCGCCGCTCATGTGGTGACGACGGCCACTGACCCCAACTCCCCGATCGCCTCGGTAGAAGTGGCGCCGCCGGGATTCCTCAACATCCGTCTCTCGGACGGCGTGCTCGCGGCCGCCACCGGGCGCATCCTGGCGGACCCGGCCACGTGGGGCCGTGTCACCGTCGCGAAGCCGGAGCGCATCAACGTGGAGTTCGTTTCGGCGAACCCAACGGGGCCGCTCCACATCGGCAACGCACGCGGCGCCTTCACCGGCGACCTGCTCTGCCGCGTCCTCTCGGCGGCCGGCCACACCGTGACGCGCGAGTACTACTTCAACGATTTCGGCAGCCAGGTGAAGAATCTCGGCGCCTCGGTGCTCGCCATCCGGCAGGGCTGCGATCTCCCCGAAGACGGCTATCGCGGCGACTACGTCTACGAGATGGAGAAGGAGATGCCGGCCGCGGTCCTCACCGAGGCCGAACAGCCGGGCGAGGAACCGTCCTGGACGGTGGGCCGCTGGGCATCCGAGCAGGTTCGTTCGGGCATTGAAGCCAGCCTCGAACACCTCGGCTGCCACTTCGACGTCTGGCGCTCCGAGAGCACGCTTCATAAGGACGGCTGGGTCGCAAAGGCGATCGAGCGGCTGAAGGCGGCCGGCGACGTATACGAGGAGGATGGCGCCGTCGTCTTCCGCAGCACCAAGTTCGGGGACGACAAGGATCGCGTGATCCTGCGCTCCACCGGCGACTCGGCGCCCACGTACTTCGCCGCGGACATCGGCTATCTCGTGGAGAAGTTCAGCCGCGGCTACCAGCGCATCGTCTTCATCTGGGGCGAGGACCATCACGGCTACGTGGCCCGCGTGAAGGCCGCGGCGGAGTCGCTCGGCTTCGACCGTGATCAGGTCCAGATGATCCTCACGGCCTGGGTCCGGTTCGTGCGCGACGGCAAAGAGATCTCGATGTCCAAGCGCTCGGGCGACTTCATCACGCTCGACGAACTGTTGGGCGAGATCGGCGTGGACGCGGCTCGCTGGTTCTTCGCCTCACGCGCGCCGTCGAGCGGCATCGACTTCGACATCGAACTCGCGAAGAAGCAGTCGGCCGAGAACCCGGTCTACTACGTCCAGTACGCCCACGCCCGCATCGCCTCGATCCTTCGCAAGGCCGAAGAGTCCGGCATGAAGTTGCCGGCGGCCGGCGATCCGCGTCTGACCGAGCTGCTGGCCGGTGTCCTGCCCGGCGCGCCCGAGGCGCTGCTCGCCCGCCAGATCGTCCGCCTACCGGAGATCGTGGAGGACGCGGCCGCCGAGGAGGAGACGCTCGGCATCACCGCGTACGCCACGGACCTGGCCACGACGTTCCACGCGTTCTACAGAGACGCGCGGGTCATCGACGCCGACGAGCCGGATCGCTCCGCCGCGCGCCTGGCGCTGATCGCCGCAACGAAGATCACGCTCGCCAACGCGCTCGGCCTGCTGGGGATCACCGCCCCCGAGCAAATGTAGCGAGCGGCCGTTCGGTCGGGGCCACGGGTCAGGCGGCGCAGGTCAGCAGATCGGGTATCACGGTCTGACTCGACGCGATCGCGACATCCACGCGCGTCGATGCTGGGCACTGCCGGGACGGCCCCAGGGCCTTCAGCCTCGCCGGCAGCGCCGCTGCGAAGGCCGTTGCCCCGGCGGCGGTCCGCCATTCGGTCTTGAGCACCACGGCCCATTCGCCGTTCGGGCCTTCGTATAGAGCGATGCGATCGCCGGCCCACTGGTCGACCGCCGCGCTGAGGCTGCCCTCGGCGGCGTCGCCCTCCAGCCAGATCCGCAGCTGCAGTTCGCCCAGCGTGTCCTGCATCGTGAGCTTCCAACCGGGCAACGACGCGGGCACAGCCGGCACGGTGAGCGCGACCGGCTTCACATGCTGCGCATAAAGCTCCGGGTGGAGTATCTGCGAGGTCGAGTCGGGCGGGTCGGCGTACACCTTGTTCACGGCCGCCCAGCCGCCGGCCGCGTAGATCGACGACACGAAGCTGAGCCCGTCCTGGTAGGGGAACAGCAGCGACTCGCGCAGGATCGGCGGCGCCTTCGACAGCTGGTCGGTCTGCCCACCCTGGAGGGCCTCGCCCTGGGCGAGCAGCAGGTCCGGCAGGCTCATGTGCGCCGTGGCCCACTGGGTCATCAACTGCGTCGCGTCGCCTTCCAGAAGAGCGGTCCGCGCCAGGTCGCGGTCGCCCTGGTCTGCCGTGTCGGTCGCCAGCTTGTCGAGCCCGAAGTTCTGATCCTGCAGCGCGTGGGTGTACTCGTGCGAGAAGGTGATCTTCTCCGTTGGACCCACGCCGCCCGATTGGGACAGTACGTACAGCCCCTTCGACGTCGAGTCGTAGAAGCCCACGACCTGGCTGGACTCGAGCGCGAGTTCCATCTGCTCCAGCGACGACCCGGCCGGCAGCAGCCCGAGGTGGACGAAAAGGCGGCTCTCGTCCGCGAGGGCCTGGTGATCGACCTGCTCGGCGAAGGCCTTCGTCAGCCAGTCGGAGACGCCCTTCGAGTCGAGCAGCACCGGCGAGACCGTGGTTGTGTGCGTGAGCCCGCGGAGCGCCTCGACCTGGCTTTCGATTGCGGCGTATGTCGCCCGGTCGGCTGAGGCGTCGGGTCCGGCCGAGGCGCCCGTGCTCGCCGAGGCCGTGCCGGCCGAGGGCGGGGCGGTCCGTGCGCCCGACGGCGGGGCCCATGTGGTCGCGGACGACCCGCAAGCCGAAGCCGCGAACGCGATCGCGATCGCGACGAGGGCGAGACGAGCGTGGCGGTGAGGGCGAGTGCGCATGGCGCCATTCTGGCACTTCGGCGGGGAGTGACGGCGCGGGCGGCTCGACGCGGGGCGGGCGGGCGGCGCGGGCCGCGCGGGCGGCGCGGACCTAGCGTCACTCATGCCCATCCGGGCCGGTTCTTCCAGGATTCACGTGGTATGTGCGCGAGGGAAGACCGGCGACGCCGGGAGGTCCTCGAACTCGGGTTGCTCGCGTGATATGCCCCCGGTACAAGCATTTGGCTGGCTCCCGGACCGGGAAGCCGACCCCACGGCACCGAATCCTTCTGCCGCGCTACTGGTACGTGAATTGTGGAAGTCAGAGACGGGCCGCAAGTCACACCGCCACGGCCGAATGACAAACACCCGTCAAACGGATGGTCAGGCATGCCAGGTCGCGACTCCGCGCCGGAACGATGCGCGTTCCCAACCGACCGAACCTCCAGCCGGCCGAGCGAAACGATCGGCCCGGCCCGCGTGTCGTGTGATTCGGTCCCTCGGATCACTTTATTGCGGTTTCTTAACTCACTGCCTTGTTGCGCGTTCACCATAAGCGGTTACGTTTGAACAGGAACACCGGAAAGAGCCTCCAGAAGTTCCACCCTCCCTCCCTCCGACCGGAGGTGCCGATTGGGCAGGCGCCTCCGGTCCTCCTTTTGTGCGCGGCGCGGCCAGGCCCGGCACGGCCCGACCCGACTGTCACGGCGCCGCGCGGTTCGCTTCGGCGGGTTCGCCACCAGCGGCCGGCCTTGCGCTCGGGCGGTAAGCGCCACATAAGCCACCTGTGTCAGAATCGGCCTATGGAGCTCACCTGGTACGGTCGGACTTGCGTCCGCATGCGAGGCAAAGACGCGGTAGTCGTTGCCGACGCCTATCAATCGGTCGTGGGGCCAACGGGTCGCGGGATCACCGGCGACATCGTGACCTACAGCCACCCAGACGACTCGCCGTTGCCCAATGGCAAGGGGCGCATGTCGCGCGACGGGACCACCAAGATCCCCGTCAGTCTGGAAGACGCGTTCTGCCTGGACGGGCCCGGCGAGTACGAGGTCAAGGACGTCCTGATGACGGGCGTTCGGACCTATCGGGACGAGCACAAAGGCAAGGAACGCGGCAGCAACGTCGCCTTCACCTGCGAGCTGGACGGAGTGCACATCGTCCATCTCGGCGACATCGCGCACCTCCTCACCGAGGACAAGCTCACCGAGATCGGCGCGATCGATGTGGCCTGCATCCCGATCGGCGGCCTGCTGTCCGCGAACAAGGCGGCCGAACTGGTGGCCCAGCTCGACGCGAAGGTCGTGGTTGTGATGATGGCCTGCGAGGACGACGACGCGACCGAGGCGCTGGCCAAGTTCCTGCACGAGATGGGCGTTTCGGCGCCGCCCGTGGCTCAGTCCAAGCTGTCACTGACTGTTTCCACAGTGCCGGCAGAAGTGACCACCGTCGTGCTGGAGTCGCGCGGCAAGATCTAGCCCAAACGCTTTCGGTCGGGCCGCACAGGGCGCGCGGCCGAGGATGGTCGCCGTCCGGCTCGGCGAGCGCGTCGTTTCAGCTCCGCTCCAGGACCGTCACTCCCCGCTTGATCACCGTTCGCACGCGGTTCGAACCGATCCAGTACGGGATCTGAGCCACATTCGGCACGTCCCAGATCACCAGGTCCGCCTGCTTGCCCGCCTCTACCGAGCCGATCTCTGCGCCCAACCCCACTGAATGCGCCGCGTTGATCGTGACCGCCACCAGCGCCTCGGCCGGAGTCAAGCCGAGCTCCACGCACGCGATGGACATCACGAGCGGCAGGCTCAGCGTTGGGCTCGTCCCGGGATTGAGGTCCGTGGCGAGGGCAACGGGCACGCCCGACTGGACGAAACGCCGGGCCGGGGCGAAATGATGCTTGCCGAGGAACCAGCTCGTGGCGGGAAGAAGTGTCGCAACGACGGGCGTACCCGCTTCCGCGGCCCGTGCCAGTGCCGCCATTCCCGCCTCGGACGGCGCCGCAAGATGATCCGCGGACACGCAGCCGAGCCTGGCCGCCAGCTCGGCACCACCGGACGCTACGAGCTCGTCGGCGTGGATTCGGGCAGGCAAACCATGCCCCCGGGCGGCGTACACGATTCGTTCGGTCTGGCTCGCGTCGAATACGCCCTTCTCGCAGAACACGTCACAGAAGCGTGCGATTCCCTGGCGAGCCACCGCCGGCAGCTGCTCTCTGATGACTTCCGCCACGTATGACTCGGTGCCGTCCGCCCTGGCTCGACTTTCGGCCGGCACGGCGTGGGCGCCGAGGTAGGTAGGCACGAGCTGGACCGGACCCTCACGATCCAGCCGGTCGATGACCTCCAACTGCCGCAGCTCCGTTGCCGTGTCCAGGCCGTATCCGGACTTGGCCTCCGCCGTTGTGGTGCCGTTTGCGAGCATCTCGCGGAGGCGGCCGCGCGCGCCGGCGAGCAGCTCCTCAGTCGAGGCGGCCCTGGTCGCGGCCACGGTCGAGAGAATCCCGCCGCCCGCCTTCAGGACGTCGAGATAGCCGGAGCCACGCTGACGCATCTGCCACTCGCCCTCGCGTGTTCCTGCGAAAACGAGGTGGGTGTGGGCGTCGATCAAACCCGGGGTGACGAGCCCGCCGCGCGCGTCAATGACCCGGAACTTCTCCAGGTCGTATCCGGCGGCGCGCACCTTCGCGGTCACGTCCGGGCCGGAACCCACGGCCACGATCCGCCCGTCCCATACGGCCACGCTGAGCGAGGCGCCGGCCATCTCGGCCGCGTCGTCCTGTGTCGAGCCGCGGCGCAACCCGCCGGCGAGTGTCGCGATTGATGCGGCGCCCTCGATCAGCAGACCGGACGGGGGCTCGTCCTCAGTGGTCACGGGCAGCGTCCAGGCGGAGCTCGAGCGCCTGCATTGGCGAGAAGTCGCGCAGCTTCAGGAACTCCGCCGCGCCCGCAAGCCGCTCGACCTGGGTCATGCGCTGCGAAACACCCGCGTGATCGGCCACCTCGAGCAGAGAGTCGAGCGGAGCCAGGCCGATGAGTTCGGACTCCGCGAGGTGGACACCATCCTCGGCCGCCTCGGAGCGAACGGCCTCCCAGACCGTCCACAGGGGAGTGGTGCGGAAGTCGAGCAGGTTCATGGAAACCTGCGCTTTGTCGAGCTCCTCGATCCAGAACCCGTTGGCCTGAACCCGAGGAAGCCCGCCGCTGGACTCGCGGATTCGGCGCGCGATCCGTTTGGCCAGTTCCACGTCGCGACTGTCAAGGTTGATGTTGTAGGCGATCAGGAACGGCCGCGCGCCGACGGCCATCGCGCCGGCCGTGGCATGGAGCTGGCTCGGGCCGAGGTCGGGTTCGCGCCCGGGCTCGCCGATCTGCGCCTTCAGACCCTCGTACTGGCCGCGCCGAATGTCGGCGAGACGCTGCCGTCCCGGTGACGTGGCCGCTTCCCCGTAGAAATAGATGGGGATCGAGAAGCGATCCGCCACGCGATCGCCGAACGCCCTGGCAAGCTCGATGCAGTCCGCCATCGTGGCCCCGGCAAGCGGCACGAACGGAACCACGTCCACGGCCCCGATGCGGGGATGCTCGCCGGTGTGCTGGTTCATGTCGATTTCGGCGACGGCGACGGCGACCGTCCGCTCCAGCGCCTCGAGGACGCGCGCCGCTTCACCCGCGATCGTGAGGACGCTGCGGTTGTGGCTTGCGTCGCTGGTCCGATCGAGCAGGAAGGCGCCCGGCACGCTCTCGACCGCGGTCGCGAGCTTCTCGACGACTTCGAGGCGGCGTCCTTCGCTGAAGTTGGGCACCGACTCGATGAGCTTGGACACCGCTGCCTCCGTTGGTACTGGGCCCATTGTCGCCTATTGCGGCCGACTGTCTCGAACTGCGCCTATTGGACTGGTACCCGGGTAGGCCGATAGTCGCCACCCGATCGGCGGAACACATCGGATGGTCGCATCGATCGGAATGCGACTGGTCGCCTAATGCCCGAATGAGGCGCCGCCGATAGCATGCCGCGCGATGGGAACCGGTATGCCGTCAGTCACCAAGCAAACACTCGGGCACAACCGCGACTTCGCCAGGATCTGGTCCGCCGCGACGGTCTCGGTCATGGGCAGCCAGGTGACGATAATCGCGATGCCGTATATCGCGCTGACCATGCTCGGCGCCAGCGCGTTCCAGGCTGCGCTTCTCTTCGCGGTCGAAATGCTGCCGTTCCTGCTCTTCACGCTGCCGGCCGGCGTTTGGCTGGACCGCGTCCGTCGCCGACCCGTGCTCGTGGCTACCGATATCGGACGTGGCGTGCTCCTCCTGTCGATCCCGGTTGCCTACGCATTCAACGTCCTCCAGTTGTGGCAGCTCTACGTAGTCGCATTCCTGACCGGATCGCTCACGGCCCTGTTCGACGTAGCGAGCCTCTCATACCTGCCGGCCGTGATCGAGCGCGAGGCCCTCGTGGACGCGAACGCGCGGCTCCAGGTGAGCCAATCCTTCGCGAGCATCGGCGGACCGCAACTCGGTGGCGCGGTCATGGCGATCTGGGCTGCGCCGTTTGCGATCGTCATCGACGCGCTGAGCTTTCTCGCCTCGGGCGCCTTCATAAGCTCGATCCAGAGGCGTGAGGCGAAGCCGGAGCGGCGCGTGGGAGCAGACGGACGACCGGCGTCGCTGCGAGCCGAGATGGCCGAAGGCCTTTCGTTCGTGCTCGGCAACCGCTACCTCCGGCCCATCGCGATGTGCACGAGCCTCACGAATCTGTTCGCGGCGGCCGTGTTCGCCGTGTTCCCGGTCCTGATCTGGAACGAGCTCAAACTATCGACGGCCTTCTTCGGATTTGTGATGGGCTTCGCCGCGATCGGCTTCCTGGTAGGCGCCGCGCTCTCGAGCCGTCTGCCGCGGATCCTGGGCCTCGGGCCCACGATCCTCCTATCGGCCGGGATCAGCGCTCCCGCCTATCTGCTCATGACACTGACGCCTTCGATGCCGGCCATAGCGGCCGTGACTCTGTTCGTGGGCCAGTTCATGGCCGGGATGAGCCTCGTTGTGTACAACGTGGCGCAGGTGAGTCTGCGACAGGCAATCACTCCGCCGGAGATGCAGAGCCGGATGAACGCGACAATGCGATTCATGGTCTGGGGCACGATCCCTGTGGGGTCGTTGCTGGGCGGCATCCTCGCGTCGGTGATGCCCATCCGTCTGGCGCTCGTGATCTCGGCCACGGCGAGTTTCTCCGCACTCATACCGGTACTCATGTCACCGCTGCGCTCGCTGCGTGAAATTCCGAGCGCGACCGAGGGTGATGCAACCCCGCGTCTCGTGGGCGTGATGGAAGCCGAGACCGAAGCCGGCGATGGGACCATGGCTCACGCGGCGTTGTCGGGCGTGCCCGACTGAGCTACCGAGCGGCGCGGACCCTCGGGGCAACCGATGCGGAATCCCAGACGCTGCGTCCCATGTTGCGCGACTCCACCACGCTCAGTGAGCCGGCCGGTCCAAACCCGTAAGTGCCGATCCCGAGGATGCCCGCTCCGGGCGCGAACCCGGCGATCTCGGCCGACACATTGCCGTGCAGCGGATATCCACCCGCCGGCAGTTTCTCGGGAGGAAGCAGCGTCGCTTTCTTGAGAAGGGCCAATTCCTCGGGGACTTCCACTTCGCTCTGTACCGCGGCATCCGTGTAGAAGGGCTGGATCGTCAGGGCCCCGCTTTCCCAGCGGAAGAGATAGCCGCGAAGTCTGTCTCCGATCACGCCCACGCCGTCCGGATTGACGACCGCCGCGAAGTCGAGCGAGACATCGTCGGAGAGAAAGACGAGCACAGGCTGCCGAAGCTGGCGGGCCGTGCCGCCGGCGGCCGTGAGCCAGGCGAGCTGCTCGAGCGGCTCTTCATCGCAGCCGATTACTCGGAGCGCGTCTACGTAGGTGGGCGCGAACGGCCGGGACGCCTTCGCGAGCGCATAGTCACCGGGCTCGGGCTTGGGAATTCCCAGGTCCAGGAGCCAGACTCGGCCGCTTGCGAGCTCGAAGAGCTTGAAGCCGTAGGCTCGCTCGAGCGCCGCCAGGCCGGCCGCTTCCGGCCGCGCTTTCAGCAGCATCCCTTGAATGCGATAGCCCAACTGGCCTGCCCTCCTCGTCACGGGGCAAAGGACACGCTCGAACCGGCGCCAGCGTGACGGCCGACACCATACCGGCAGAGTAACCGATCCGGCCTCAGACGCATCACCGTTGGTGGCAACTGTCACCGGTGATACCGCAGGAGTTCGAGTCTCCTACTCCTCGCCGTCGAGCATGGGGATGCGGACGCCCCGTTCGCGCGCAACTTCGATGGCGCGACCGTAGCCCGCGTCCGCATGGCGGACCACTCCCATGCCCGGATCCGCGGTGAGGACGCGTTCCAGCTTCAGCGCGGCCAGGTCCGTGCCGTCGGCCACGATGACCATCCCTGCGTGCTGGGAGTAGCCGATACCCGTGCCGCCTCCGTGGTGGATGCTCACCCAGCTGGCGCCGGACGCCGTGTTTACAAGAGCATTCAGGAGCGGCCAGTCCGCGATTGCGTCGGAGCCGTCGCGCATGGATTCGGTCTCTCGGTTCGGCGAGGCAACCGAACCCGAATCGAGATGATCGCGGCCGATGACGATCGGGGCCGACACGGCGCCGGATCGCACGAGCTCGTTGAACGCGAGCCCGGCCCGCGATCGTTCGCCGTATCCGAGCCAGCAGATGCGGGCCGGCAATCCCTGGAACGGCACGCGCGCCTCGGCCATCTCGATCCAGCGTCGCAGCGAGGCATCCTCGGGGAAGAGCTCGAGGATCGCTCTGTCCGTGGTGAGGATGTCGGCCGGGTCGCCGGATAGTGCGGCCCAGCGGAACGGCCCTTTGCCCTCGCAGAAGAGCGGCCTGATGAATGCCGGGACGAAGCCCGGGAAGTCGAACGCGTCATGCACTCCGGCGGCCATCGCCTGCGCCCGGATGTTGTTGCCGTAGTCGAAGGTGACCGAGCCGGCCTGCTGCAGTGCGAGCATGGCTCGAACGTGATCGCCCATCGAAGCCATCGAGCAGCGCACGTAGCCGTCCGGGTCCGCCTGGCGCATTGCGGCCGCCTCGGCTACGGAGACGCCGGCCGGCACATAGCCGTTCAAGGCGTCGTGCGCGGACGTCTGATCCGTTACAACATCGAAACGCTCACTTCGCCGCACCAGCTCCGGCAGCACCTCGGCGGCATTGCCTACGAGCGCTATCGAAACGGCCTCTCCGGCCGCGGCCGCGGCACGCGCCCAGGCGAGCGCCTCGTCGATCGAGTGCGTCAGCCGGTCCACGTAGCCGATCTCGAGCCGGCGCCGCGCCCGGGCCTCGTCCACTTCCACGACGAGCGCCACGCCCTCGTTCATGGTCACAGCAAGCGGTTGCGCTCCGCCCATGCCCCCGAGCCCGGCCGTGAGCGTCACTCGCCCCCGCAGAGTCCCACCGAAGTGCTGCCGCGCGAGTTCGGCGAAGGTCTCATACGTGCCCTGGAGAATCCCCTGCGTTCCGATGTAGATCCACGAGCCGGCCGTNNAAGACGCCCACGGGCTTGCCGGACTGCACGAGGAGGGTCTCGTCGTTCTCGAGGCGGCGCAGCTCGCGAACGATCGCGTCGAAAGCATCCCAGGATCGCGCGGCGCGACCCGTGCCGCCGTAGACGACCAGGTCGTCGGGCCGTTCGGCAACCTCCGGATCGAGGTTGTTCATGAGCATTCGGAGCGCGGCCTCCTGCGCCCAGCCTTTGCAGGTTCGTTCCGGGCCGCGCGGCGCCCGCACCGGGCGGGGACCGGCCTTGTGGTGGGTTCTGGATTCGATGGCCATCGGATGCCTCTGGTCTAGCGACGGATCGACGCGCCCGTGATGAGCGGGCCGGTCAGTAGAGGGCGTTGATGAGCCGGCGCCCGATGTCCTTGTCGCCCAATCCGAACATCGAAAGGATCACACCGTTGCCCAGGTATAGCGTGTAGACGACGGGACCACCTGCGCAGTTCGAGACGTCCACGTTCCAGTCCGAGATTGTCTCCTGGTGATTCCCGGAGACGCCGCCCGCCTGGGCACACGCTCCGGTGGCGTACTGGTCCTGCCACGCGGCCAGGATATCCGTGACCTGGGTGGGATCCTTCAGGTGGCCCACATCGATGCTGAGCCAGTCCGGGGAGGCGATGTCCGCAACCGACGCCGATGCGAGCCTGTCGAATGTCTGCGCCAGGTTCGGGTCGTCCAGGTCGATCAGTTCGCTCTGCGCGTCCTCCACGATCGGGATGGCGTCCACGAACTTGGGCAGCCTGCCGAGGAGGGAGGGGTCGATGCGAAGGCCGGTCTTCCCGACCGTTCCCTGCGGCCAGACGGTTGGCCCGATAGGCACGGCCGTGACCGGAGGTGCGGGTGTGGTGGTGGCCGGGGCGCAAGCGGCAATTCCGGACAGCGCCGCCGCGCTGAGGAGAGCCGCGAACACGGCCGAGACTCGGGGACGGCCGCGCTTCCGCATCACAGCTCCTTCCTCACGACCGGGTAGTGGTCGTCGTCGACGGCGAGACGGAAGCCGGCCCGAATCCAGAACTCCGTCCTGGCGGCCGGCGTGGCATCCTCGCGTGCCATCACTTCGGGATACACCTCGACCGCGGCGAACCCGCGCCGGCCGAGATCGTCGCAGACGGCCGCCACGAGACTCAGCGCATGGCCCGCTCGCCGCGTCTCCGACGTCGTGGCTATGCACGTGATCACGGCGGGCAGCGGCGCCGACGGCAGCTTGGGATAGAGATCGCGGAGACGCAGCGCCCGCGGATACGCCGACAGCGGCCCGAACTGGCAGTAGGCGGCCGGCCGGCCGTCGACGAGCAGCACCTTCGCGTAGCTGCCGAATATCCCCAGGCCGCGGCCCAGCAACTGCAGCTTGCGCGGGGCCTCGGCGGCGATCGCGGGCCGAGCGGCACGCTTGGGGGCGAACGGGTTCTCCGCCGGGGTTTCGTCCAGGTCGTCGAGGAACGGGTTGCGCGGCCGGGAGGCTTGCGCCGGCGCGAACGGATTCGCGTCGGGGCGCGGTGCGGCGGCAGAGGCCGGGGCGAACGGATTCGCGTCGGCTCGGGGCGGCGGCGCAAAGGGATTGGCCGGAGCCGGGGCCGATTGCACGGCTGCCGCGTTTCCGGCGGCGCCCGCGTTCCCGGCGGCGGCGTCCGGGCTCTCGCTGCCGCCGAGCCAGCCTGTTCGGCGCGCCTTGGAGCCCCTGTCCGAGTCCTCCCAGTAGTCGCAGCTGCGGTGATCGAAGGACGGGTCCGCGCACGGCGGGATCAGCCGGAAGGCGGCTTCGTCCGCTACGTCAACGATCTCGAGATCTGGCATGGCTTGCCCACTTTACGCCAACGGGCCATTCGCGCGCCTTCGATGGGCGGTCTCCGCGCCGGTTAGACTCCATGCGACATGCCCGACTCGCCCGACACCAGCGCGCCCGGCTCCGACTCGAGCCCAGGCTCGAGCTCGCGGCTTCGTCGCGCTATGACGCGGGGGCTTACCCGCAACGTCGTCGCCCTGGGGTTCGTGAGTCTCTTCACGGACGTCTCCAGCGAGATGCTCGTATACATCCTGCCGCTGTATCTCGCCAACGTGCTCGCGGCGCCGGTCGCAGCTATCGGTCTGATCGAAGGCGTGGCCGAGAGCACGGCGTCGGTCCTGAAGCTGATCAGCGGCGCCCTCTCGGACAGGCTGGCGCGGCGCCGGCTGCTCGTGGGCATCGGGTACGGGACCTCGGTTGTCGCAAAGATGCTCTACCTGGTCGCAGTGGCCTGGCCCATCGTCCTGATCGGTCGAGTTGGAGATCGGTTCGGGAAGGGAATCCGCACCTCACCGCGCGACGCGCTCATCGCGGATTCCACCGCGCAGGAAAACCGCGGCGTGGCCTACGGGTTCCACCGCGCGATGGACACGACCGGTGCCTTCGGCGGAGTGCTCATCGCCGCGGCCGTCATCTGGATCGTGGAGGGCGGCGCCACTCAGCTCACCGGGGACGCGTTCCGCATCCTGGTCCTGCTCGCGCTGATCCCCGGCATCCTCGCAATCCTCACGATCTGGATCGGCGTCCGGGATGTGCCCCGCGCGGCGAAGCCCGTGACCGCGCCGGCGTCCGCCGAACGCGTCGCCCCGGTTAGTCTCGCCCGCCAGATCGTGGGCACTCCGGCTCAGTGGCGCCGCTTCCCCAAGCCGTTCTGGCTCTTCATGCTGGCGAACGGCCTGTTCACGCTCGGCAACTCGAGCGACGCGTTCATCGCGCTACGGTCGCAGAACCTGGGCCTTTCGCTGCTGGCGCTGCTTCTGACGATCGTCGCCTTCAACGCCACGAACGCCCTGGTGGCCTGGCCGGCGGGTGCGCTTTCGGACCGAATCGGGCGGCGCGGGCTGATCGCGGGCGCGTGGATCATCTACTCGGCCTGCTACGCCGGCTTCGCGATCGCCACTTCCGCCGTTTGGGTGGTGCCGCTGTGGATCGCGTACGGGACGTACTACGCTCTCAGCGAAGGCGTGGGAAAGGCGCTCGTCGCCGACCTGGCGCCGGGCGAACTCCGGGCAACGGCTTTCGGCATCCTGAACTCCGTGCAGGGACTGATGATCCTTCCCGCGTCGCTGATCGCCGGACTCCTGTGGAGCGCCGTCGCACCGGCGGCGCCGTTCTGGTTCGGCTCGGCCTGCTCGGCTGCGGCCGTAGTCCTGCTTCTGGCCACGGTCCGCCTGCCGGCGCGTCCGAAGGCAAACACATAGGTAGTCGGAGGGAGTCAGGGTCGATGGGAACGATGCGCAAGATGCCGGTCGATCACGCGGCGCTCAGACTGCTCCCCAACGTGGATCCGGAAGTGGTCCGCGCCTCCGCCGTCGAATACGTCGCGGACAGGTCCGGCGTCCCTGCGGACGACCTGGGTGCGCTTGACATCGTTGCCGAATTGACCGACGAGATCGTTTCCACACGCGACGCCGAATGGTGCCGGCAGCTCGTGCTCGAGGCCGTGATCGGGTGGCCGGATGAAACCGCGGACGTCGCGATGGAGATGCTCCGAAGCCAGGGCTGGAGACGCCGAGTCGCCGCGGCCGAACTCATGAACGATCTGTGCAACTACAGGCCGGAGCGGAACCTCGAGTTCGCGCAGGCGATCATCGAAGCGATCGACAGCGAGACGGACCCGAATGTGCTTTCGTTCCTGGTCGTGGCGCTCTCGTGCGCGGCGGAACTCGAAGGATTCGTGGCGCCCGAGCCGGTCTACGACACGGACGACCCGTCGTATCGGCCCTTCTGGTCGCCGATCTCGCCCGAAGACCAGGGGCTCATGGATCGGCACGAGATCTGGACGCTCCTCGCGGACGAACGACTCGATCGTGTGGTCGAGCTCATTGCCACGGCGGCGGTCAGCAGCCGCAGGCGCCTCGCGATCGCCCTGCGCGCCTTCGATCCGTCGAACAGGCGAATCCGATCGGCACTTCTGGGCCTCACAGCGGACGCGGCGGAGGAAGTCCGCGACTGGGCGACTTTCGCAGTCATACAGGCCTACCCGAGCCTCGACGGCGATGACGTAAGAGCGGCACTCTGGGCCCGTGTCGCCGACACGGATTGGGAAGTCCGGGATGAGGCCATCGCGGCCCTTGCGATACGCAAAGCCGGCGGCGCCTTCGAGCTGCTCGAACGAGGGCTCAGGGAGGAGCCGAGCGACTACCTCCTTGGTGCCGCCGCCGATCTTGCCGATCCGGCTTTGCTGCCCGCGCTCATGGCCATCACCAAGGACCGGGACTGCACGTGGTTCAGGCAGGCGGTCGAAGCCTGCGGCGGCCGGACGGCGGAGACTGCCGCCGGTTAGGCGCGGGCCGTACGCCATCCGACGTAGAGGGGCGATTTCCGGGCCGCTATGCGCAACGACGTTCCCCACAGTGCGACCGGGCGCGTCCGGCCGGTGGTGAAGCGTTAACGTCCCGTTGATACGGGCTGTGGGGAAACGGCCCGTTGAGTCCCGTAGATCAACTCCGCGACCCAGGGGTCCAATGGGCGCGGGTGAAAGAGGTAAGAATGCGGCAGCTCGACGTCCGCATCGAAGCAGCGCTCGGCACGTACAACGAAGACTGCCGCTGGGATCTGATAAACGGCGTACTCGATGAGTGCCCGGACGACGTCCTGGAGGTTGCGCTCAAGCTGCTCGGCGGGAGCGCGCCCCGGGAGCGGACGCTCGGCGCCGACATCCTCGGCCGATTGGCCGGTTTCGACGCGAACGGTCGGACGGCTGCCCTCGGAGCACTGCTCGCCGCACTGGAGGGCGAGCGCGTCCCGGAGCCTCTGGCATCGATAGTGGCAGCGCTCGGTCACGTGGCCGAACCCAGTGCGCTGGTCCGCATCTATCCGCTGGCGACGCACCCGGACGCCGCAGTGCGCCTGGCGGTGGCGTTCAGCGTGGCGACCGTGAGTCCGCAGCCGGTGAGCGCGGAGGCGCGCACGGCCCTGATCCGGCTCTCCGGCGACGACGACTGCGAAGTCCGCGACTGGGCCACGTTCGGTCTGGGGAACCTCGTCGCCGAGGACGGGCCGGACGTCCGCGCCGCCCTGCTGGCTCGGGCCGACGACTCCAACCCGGAGGCACGCGCGGAGGCCCTCTTCGGGCTTGCGGTCCGCCGCGATCCTCGGGCCGTGCCGCACCTTATTCGGGCGCTGCAGTCGCCTGCTGTGGGCGGTCTGGAAGTCGATGCCGCCGCGGCCGCCGCAGACCCCAGGCTGCTCCCGGCGCTGTGGGCCCTCCAGCGGGCCGGCGTCGCGGACGAGGTCCGCCTCCGGCGAGCCATCGACCGCTGCTCTGGGCAACCCCGCTCGCCACTGCCCTCCTGAGCGCGATCTGGGGTCCCGCCTAACCCACGAGGTCGATCAGCACGCCCTCACGCACCAGCCGCGCGGCCGATTCGATGTCGCTAGTCTGCAGCCGGTCGTGGTCCAGATGCTTCACGACGGAACGGATCCGTCGTTGGGCTTCCTCCACGCCCGCCCCCGGCCGGACGGTGCCGCCCTCCGCGGCGATCAAGGCGAGCCGCAGGTCGAGCGCCTGCGCGGCGACGAGCAGTTCGAGGCCCACGATCCGCTGGACATTCGCGAGCACCGCCATCAGGTGGCGCGCGGAGATCGAGCCCATAGACACATGGTCTTCCTGATTGGCCGACGTGGGGATCGAATCCGCGCTCGCGGGATGTGCCAGCACCTTGTTCTCAGACGCGAGCGCCGCCGCCGTGTACTGGAGGAGCATCATGCCGGACTCCAGGCCGCTCCCCGCCGACAGGAACGCCGGCAGCCCGCCGTTGAGGCGCGCATCGACCATCAAGGCGATGCGCCGCTCGGAGATGGCGCCAAGTTCGCTCAGGGCGAGTTTCGCGAAATCCAGCGCGAGAGCCACGGGCTCGCCGTGGAAGTTGCCGCCGCTGATCACGAGCCCGCCACCTGTGGCAGCCGCGTTTGCGTCCGCGACCCCGCCCTGCGGGAACACAAGCGGATTGTCCGTGGCCGAGTTCAGCTCCACGTCCAGCACGCCCCGCAGATAGTCCAGCGCGTCGCGCGCCGCGCCGTGGACCTGGGGCACGCATCGCAACGAGTACGGGTCCTGCACCTTGTGGCTGGAAGGGTGATGGCTGGTCATGAGCGTCGAGTCGCGGAGCAGCCAGCGCAGCTCCCCCGCCACGGCCACCTGGCCGGGATGCGGCCGCGCGAGCTGGTAGGCCGCCGCGTAGGCCACGTCCGTGCCAAGGAGTGCTTCGCAGCTGAGGGCGGCGGCGACGCTCGCGGTCCGTGCCAGGCGATAGGAGTCGGCCGACACGAGCGCCCCGATCGCGCTCATCATCTGGGTGCCGTTCAAGAGCGCCAGGCCTTCCTTGGCCTGGAGCTCCAGCGGAGCGAGATGTGCCGCGCGCAACGCTTCCGATGCCGCCACGACCCGGCCCGACACCTCCACGTATCCCTTGCCGATCAGCGGCAGCGCAAGGTGCGCGAGCGGTGCGAGGTCTCCGGAGGCGCCAACAGATCCCTGAGAAGGTACGACGGGATGGATGCCGTGGCCCAGGAGATCGCAGATGCGTTCCACCAGGACCGGCCGGCAGCCGGAGTGGCCGAGCGCCAGCGTGTTCGCGCGGAGCAGGAGCATCGCCCGGACCACGTCGCGTGGAAGCGGATCGCCCACGCCCGCCGCGTGCGAAAGCAGGAGGTTCAGCTGCAGCTGCGCCGAGTCGGCCGGGTCGATGAACGTGGTGGCAAGATCGCCGAAACCGGTGGTGACGCCATAGACCACCTCGCCGGCCGCCACCAGCCGCTCGATGACATCGCGCGCTTCGATCATGCGTGCCCGCGCGTCGTCGCCGAGCTTCACCCGCTGCCCGCCGCGCGCCACGGATTCCACGTCGCCGATCGACAGGTCCGCGCCCGTCAGCACTATCTCCGAGTCGGCCGGGTAGGGCTGCCGGAGCCAGTGCGACTCGGGCAGGTGCCGGTGCGGTCCGAGGTCGGGGGACCTGGGGGTATCGCTCACGCCGATGAGCATAGCGGGCGCGGCCGCCGAGGGCCCGGCGGCGCGGTGCGCGACTACCCCAAGAGCTCGAACCGCAGTGCAACCCTGAACCTGCTTTCAGCAACGCAGGCGGTGTTGCTCGGGTATCCTGCGCAAGCCTGCCGTTTCCCGGCAGGCGCTTTGTCCAATCCCCGTGACCGAGGGCCCGCGTGCTTTCCTTCATCGATACCGCGGTTATTCCGTTCCTTGACAACCTATACGCCACGGTCGGCTACCTGGGCGTCTTCGTCGCGATGTTCATCGAGTCGACGCTGCTCCCGCTGCCGTCGGAGCTGATCCTTCCTTTCGCCGGCTGGAAGGTCGTAGACCCCCTCGCAATCGAGCCGCTCACGCACGGCCACTGGAACTTCTGGATCGTCGTGATCGTGGGAACCACCGCCAACACGGCCGGCTCGCTCTTCGGCTACTTCCTTGGAGCGCGTCTCGGCCGCCCCTTTCTGGATCGCTGGGGCCGCTTCCTGCTGATCCGGCCGCACGAGGTAGAACAGGCCGAGCGCTTCTTCGCTCGATGGGGTTCGCCCACCGCCTTCTTCAGCCGCCTCATTCCCGGCGTGCGTTCGGTGATCAGCTTCATCGCCGGCGTCTCGCACATGCCCATCGGCCGGTTCACCGTCTACTCCACGCTGGGCGCCATCCCGTGGACCATCGCCCTCGTCTATGCGGGCACGGTTCTCGGCGCCAACTGGAAGCAGATTCGCGAGGATCTGCGGCCGTTCGACACGCTCATCCTGGTGATCTGCATACTCGCCGTTGCCGCGTTCGTGTGGTGGCGCCTGGGCCGTCCGGGCTGGCGCCGTGGCGGGCCTGCGGCCGCTCAGGATTAGCGTCGCGCGAGTCCGGGCACCACGCTCGCTGGCACGATCGGGGCGATTTGGCGTAGGCTGACGTCATCGCGCTAAGGACAGTGACATGCACTGCAGACCAACTCGCGTCCAGTTGCAGGCGCCGAGCATCCCCAACAGAACCCTCGACGGACGCTTCGCGCCCATGCGCGTCGCGAGTGCCGAGTCCCGGGGCTGATGAGTTCCTTCAGGGATCAATCCAAGCCTCTTCCCGGCGTGGAGTCGGGTGGCAGTACCCACGTAATGGCCCACCGCGAGTCAGGGACGGGCGAGAACAGCCGCCTGATGGCTCACCGGGTCAGGGCCGCACAGCGCCCGTCGCGAGCCAGCTCCATCGCGGGCCTTCTGCCCGCCAGAACAGATCCGGGGGTCTGGGGCGTCATCGCGCGGTTCTTCGGCCATCTGACGACGCGCTCTACGAAGCGGAGGGAGCTGGCAGCCGTGCTCTTGCTGCTGCTCGCCGCGGGTGCAATCTCGGCGAGCGTGCCCGGGGGGTGGGCGAACTCCACTTCCGCGGGCGCTCCCAAAACCCGAATCGCCGCCTTTGCCATGGCGGATGTCATTCCCACGCCCACACCAACGGTTGCGCCGACACCAACCGAGACGCCGACATCCACCGCCACGCCCAGTCCCACACCTGGGGACACTCCCTCGATCGGGCCGACGCCCACGAAGGGGCCCGTGAAGCCGGCCACTCCTCCGCCCACATATACGTTCGTGGCGATGGGCGATTCGCTGACGGCATGGCCGTCCGACAGTCCGTGGCCGCGCAGGCTGGACTGGATGGACTCACGGCTGGTAATGGTCCACAACGCCGGCGGCCCGGGCGACGTAACGGCCGACATGCTCGGCCGCTTCCAGAGGGACGTGGTGGCGTACAAGCCCACCGTCGTCTTCATCCTGGGCGGCACGAATGACCTGGGGACCCGAGTCCCGATCTCCACGACGATCGCAAACCTCAAGGCGATGATCAATCTGGCCAAGGCCAACGGCATCGGCGTCTTCCTCGTGTCGGTCCCTCCGAACTCCTCCACGGCAGAAGTGCCGTCAATCGATGCCCTGAATGCGGCTATCGTCCGGCTCGCGAATGCCTACAAGATCTACGTAATCGACATTCACACGCCGCTGTCGACGTCGGCGGGCACGCTGGTCAAGAAGTACACGAGCGACGGGCTGCACTTCAGCGCGCTGGGTGCTGAGACGGTGGCGACCGCCGTGTTCAACCGGGTGCACAAACTCGGTTACTAGGAGCGGCTCCTAGAACTCCGGAGGTCTCGGCTCGGCGGCCAACGGAATCTGCAGCCCCTCTTGCTGGCTATGGCCCACGTACGGCAGGACGGCGGCCGCGATCACGAACACGGCCACGAAACCTACGACGACGGTGACCATGTACATCCCCCGCATCCCGAGGAGCGAGGCGAGCAGGCCACCGAGCCCCGTTCCGGCAATGGACGCCATGCTGTTCGCGGCGCCGCTCAGCAGTCCCTGCGCCGTGGCTGCGGTTCCCTTGGGCGCCTGTCTCGAGACGAAGGTCACGCCACCCACCACCAGGAGACCCCAGCCCGCGCCCTGGAACATCGTGCAGGCCACGAGCAGGTTCGGGTCTGTGATCGTCGCGTTGGCGATCTGCCGGAAGGCGATTATCACGGCGCCGAAGAGGATCAGGCGCTCCACGCCGAACCTCCGAGCCAGGCGCGGGAAGAAGACCATCATGGGGACTTCCACCAACGCGCCGATCGACGCGGCCCAGCCGATGAGCTGGTTCGAGGCTCCCAGGGAGCGTAGATACGGCCCGATGTAGACCGTCTGCGCGGAGACCGCGGCCAGGCAGATGAAGGACCCGAGCAGATAGAAGGCGATCGGCTTGTGGCGGAGCACGCGTCCGGGCGCGCGCCACATGCTCGGCATGCGGGCCACGTTCGTCCGGCCGGGGATCGTGGTCGCAATGAGGGCGCCCGCGAGACCCGCGGGGATCATGACCCAGAAGATCGACCCCGCGCCGTGGTTGTCCTTGAGCAGTCCGATGAGCGGCGCGGCCAGCATGAAGCTCGCGGATCCGCAGGCCCTCACACGGCCGTAGCGAGTCCGGTCGGCGCCGGTCTGCTCGAGGATGCGGACATCCATCATCGGCGCGATGCCGGACGTGCCCATCGCGAAGCACGCGGCCGAGACTATGAGCAGTGGCGTGACACCGGCGTTCAGCAGCCCGAACGCGCCGGTTGCCAGGAGCATCCCCGCTATGGGCAGGAGCACGAAGGATCGAGGGTATCGGTCGTGAATGGAGCCCCACACCGGCGCGCTCACGAGTCCGACGGCCGAAGTGAAGGCCATCAGCGCGCCGATCTGCGCCAGCGGGATCCCCAGACTCTGGTAGTACAGCGAGAGGTATGGCGACCAGGCGGCCACGGCGCAGAAGAGCACGATGTAGGCAAACGCAGCGCGACGCACTGGGAAATGGGCCTCGATTGGATCAGTCGTCGCGCGGACGCGTGTCGACCCTGGGGCTCAAAGTCTGACACCAACATCCACTCCGCGCTCTATTGGGGCGCTACGGTGTCCAGCGAACTCCCTTGCGTCGGAGGGGCTGCGGCCGGCGGCGACCGAGCCGGCGGCGACCGAGCCGGCGGCGACCGAGCCGGCGGCCGTCCCCGGCCGCGGCGCCTTGACCTAGACCCAGGGCGCCTCGCCGGGAGCGCGGAGATGGCTCACGTCGTTGGCGAGGATCAGCTGCGCGCCGTCCGGGCCGTCGCCGTGCTCGTACCGGAGAACGGTCAGGTTCGTCCGGTCCTGAGTGAAGCGACGACGGTAGTCGCGAACTGGAACTCCCAGGGCGACACACAAGAGGATGCGGTTCAAGGTGCCGTGCGCTACGACGATAACGCGGCGCTCGTCCTCGGCGCCTGCCGTCCCGATCGTGGTGGCCGAGGCCGCGGCTGGGTCGGGGGCGGGGGCAGGGGCCAGGGATCCTCCTGCCGCCCACGCCCGGGGACGTGGCCTGGGGCCTTCGTCGGGCAGGATGTTCTCGGCGACCAGCAGATCCAGCAGGAACGAGCGAGCCCGTGCCGCCACCTCGTCGCCCGTCTCGCCGCCCGGTGTCGGAAGACTCGCGGGATCTGCATCCCATCGGGCGAGAAGTCCGGGGTCGCGAGCGTCTATTTCCGTGTTCGTCAGGCCCTCCCATCGCCCGTAGTCGCGCTCTCGCAGCCGTTCGTCCACTTCTATGGGACGGCCCGTGGCGATGATCTGGGCAGTTTCCAGGGCACGAAGCATGGGGCTGGCGATGATTCGGTCGATCCGAACGCCCCGAAGCCTGCCGGCGAGCGCCTCGGCCTGCTGTCGGCCCTCCGGTCTCAAACCCACATCGAGCTGGCTGCCGAGCCACGCCGTCTCCCCGGCGTCGGGCAATCCGTGGCGCGTTAGCAGCAGATCAAGCATGGACGAGAGTGTATGAGATGCTGACGGGGCCATGGTCATCGTGGTTGGGGCTTCGTTCATCGCGTGCGTGGGGCACGTCATCGCGATGCGCGGGGTCGCCATGGAGCGTCGCCGCGATCCGCCGGGGCCCGCCTGAGGCGGAGACCGGAGACTGGCCGCTGGCGCCGAAGCAGTACCCCAAGGGCTGATCTACCTGCGGGTCTCAGGACAACGGGACGATCGGGCTCATGCCGAGGACCACGACGTAGAGACCGCCGTCGGGCCCGACCACAGGACGGGTGAAGTACTGATACGAGAGCAGGGTCCTGCTATTGGCGAGGTCGGCGGACACGGGGTAGCCGGCCGCGACGTTGCCTGCGCCGTCGATGAGGGTGATTGACGGGGCGTGGAGACCCGAACTGTCCGTAAGGACCCAGACCTTGCCCCCTCCGGCAGGCGCGAGCGTAGGTCGGGACGGTACCTGCGTCGGCCAGCCGGGCAGCGCTTTGCCGGCTCGTTCAGCCGGACGCGCCGACCGCGGCGAGCCCTGCGTCGGGGACCCGGTAGCGCCGCCACGTGGCCAACCGAACGCAGATCAGGGAGAACGCCAGGATCGCGATCCCGAAGACGACGCCCAGCCCGCCGGGCATCGGCACCAACAGCACCGTCGAGATGAACTCCACGGCGATCAGCACGTAGAGGATCCGCACGATGGCGTCGCGCGACAGGCGAGTGCAGAGCAATGCCCCGGTCGGCGCGCCGATCGCCACAATCGGCACGGCGGCCAGCCACATGTCCACCACGGGGCCTCGAAAATCGCCCATCACGAGCAAGTGAGTCAGGAAGCCCGTCCAGGTGACGATGGTCAGCAGCACCACGGTCGTCGGCGTCACGACGCGCTCGCAGACCCGGAAGCCCAGGACCAGCAGGACGAACATGATCGTGTTCTCGCCGACGGCCGCGAGTCCGGAAAGCAGCCCGCCCAGCAAGCCCGCGCCCACCAGCGCGAACAGCTCGCCGCGCCCGAACCGCCCGATCCAGTCGCGCCGGTCCGGTGCGAACCGGCGGCTAACCCAGAGCGCCAGGCCCAGGCCGACCAGGATCGCGGTGAAAAGGAGCCGGACCGTTCCTCCCGGCAGGTTCGGCGCGACGAAGATGGACGACAGGAAGACGCCGACTATCGCTGCCGGCGCTCCGAACCGGATGGCCCGCCACTCCACCGCGACGCGGTTGCGGACAATGGAGATGCTCGCACAACCCATTCCCACGCTCTGGATGGCGAACGAGAAGAGGCGTGCCTCGTCGGCCGGAACGGCGAGCACCTTGGTGAGCACCGGGAAGCCGACCGCACCGCCGCCCTCCGACGTCCCGCCGCCGACCAGCGAGCCGAAGACCATCGTGAGCGAGACGCGCCAGTTCGTTGCGATGGCGTCCAATGCGCGCTCGCCGCCGAATACCAGCCAGCAAACGAACACGATGACGCCCAGCGCCAGGTTCGTCCGCAGCATCGGCCAGAACGCCGGACGCGGCGCGGCCGGGTGTGCGTCTCCCTGGACCGTGGTTGCTGTCACGAGCGGGATTCTCGCAGAAATGCTGGTGCGCTATCGGCTCCAAGCTCAGCCGATGAGGCGCGACCCGACCCGGTAACTGGCCCCGGCCAAGGCTATAGTTCCTCTCGGCGAACACCCCGCCGGTGGCAACCTTGGGGCGGGCAAGCGCGGTCGAGGACGGGAGCGGCCGACTGCTTGAGCATCGCGTGCTTGAGGACGTGTCTGGAGGCAGATGTGGCGGAAAGGACGATCTCGCTCGGCGGCCAACAGTATCCGGTGATCCTGCCGAGCATCCGCGATCCGCGACTCGGTATCGCGGCGGTCGTTCTCAGCGTCCACGCTATCGGGCAACTGGGGCTGCACTTCTGGGTGAGCGTGCCCCAGATCCTGGTGTCGATCCTGACGTGCGCGATCATCGATTTCGTAATCACGTTCAAGAGGCGCCGGGCTTTCGTCTGGCCGGCAAGCGCGCTGCTCACGGGCAGCGGCGTGGCGCTCCTAATGCGCGTCGTCGGGACGCCGACGGATAGTCCCTGGGCCACGAACGATCTGCTGTTGTTCGCGGGTGTCTCGGCGTTCGCCCTGCTCCAGAAGTACATCTTCCGCTACAAGGGCAAGAACCTTTTCAATCCGTCGAACATCGCCCTGGTGGCGGCCTTCCTGGTGTTCGGCAACAGCCGCCTGGAACCGCTCGCACTCTGGTGGGCGCCGCTCAACCTCTGGATGATCGCCGCCTACGCGATCATCCTGGTCGGCGGAACCTACGTCATCTGGCGGGCGAAGATGATGTCCATCTCGGGGACGTTCTTCGCCACCTTCATCGTGCTGCAGGGTGTCCTGGCCGCATCCGGCCACTGCATCACCGCCAACTGGGCGTTCGCCCCCGTGTGTGGTGGGGACTACTGGCGGATGATCATCACCTCGCCGGAGGTGTTCATCTACGTCTTCTTCATGGTCACCGATCCTCCCACCGTACCGGCCGGCCGGGTCGCGCGAATCGTGTTCGGCATGTGCACCGGCGTGTCCACGACCCTGCTCATGGCTCCCCAGACGGACGAATTCGGGACCAAGGTGGCACTGCTCGGCGGGCTCACCGTCCTCCTCTTCGCTCATCCGGTATTCGACCTCCTCCTGCCCGAGAAAGGTTCGGCCGAGGACACGCTGAAGGGGTTCGCGACCAGGCTCGTCACCGGTGGCCGTGGCGCTACCGGATTCCTCCGTCCTGCCGCGAGCGTGGGCGCTATGGCCCTGCTGGTCGCGGTCGTCGGAACCGGCGTCGTCTTCGCCGGGACGCCGGCTCGCGCGGCCGTCTCGCCCACCACGACGGAGCTCCTGAGCGGGGCGGCGTATCAGGTCGACCCGGGGACACTCCCGCCGACCACCGTCAGCCAGTCGGTCAAGGACTGGGATCACGAGATCGCGGACAGCGCGCCCCAGCTTCTGGTCGTCCTGGCCCAGAACCTCCAGATCGAGAACCAGGCGATGCTCCACCTGGACTCGAACCTCCTTACCGCCGTTGACCATGGCGACCGGCTGGATGCGATGCAGGCCCGGGTGAGGGACGCCACCTCGACTGGCAAGTGCGTCATAGACGTCTACAGGTTCGAGTCGGTGAACGTGACGCTGATCGTGCCGTTCGGCGTCCAGTCGGGCTTGAGCCTTGGCTACGATGCCCGCGGGACAGTCACCCACGAGACCTACGACTCGGCCGGCAAGCTCGTCTCGACGCAGTCGGCCCAGTTCGCGAGCACGTTTGCCATTCGCCGGGCGACCGGGGGCCGCTGGCTCAACGTGGCCGTGCTTCCGCCTGGGACCGGCTCGTGAGCCGCCCTGGTAGGTAGGGATCGCCGTATGTCTCCGCGACCATCCATCGGGCTGACGCGTCGTAAGGGCGCGGTGATTGGCGCGGTGGTCGTGCTCGCGATCGCCGTTGCGGTCGGCGGGTACGCATTCGTCCAGGCGCAGGGGGCCGGCGGCTCACTCGGGCCGCCTACGTTCGTGGACGAGACGGGCTCGGCCGGCATCGACCAGACGTATGCGGGCGCGGCAACCTTCGCCACCGGCGGCGGAGTGGCGGTGTTCGACTGCAATGGCGACGGCAAGCCGGACATGTACATGGCGGGAGGCACGAACCCGGCCGTGCTCTATCGCAACGACAGCCCGATCGGGGGCGCCCTCCACTTCACCGCTGTGCACGACCCGGTAACCGATCTCACCGACGTAACCGGGGCTTACCCCATCGACATCGACGGCGACGGCATCCCCGACCTCGTCACCCTGCGAGCGGGCGAAGACGTCGTGCTTCGGGGTCTGGGTGGGTGCCGCTTCGAGCGAGCGAACGAGAGCTGGGGGATCGACGGCGGCAATGGTCTGACTTTCGCTTTCAGCGCCACCTGGGAGGGGACGAACCGGTTCCCAACTCTCGCCTTCGGTCGAAACCTAACGCTCCGTCCGGACGGCCGCACCACGCTGGACTGCGACACGAGCTCGCTCGTCCGTCCCGACGCGTCGGGCACGCGGTACGCCGCCCCGATAGCTCTGACTCCCGGGTACTGCCCGCTCTCCATGCTCTTCAGCGACTGGAGCGGCACCGGTCAGAGGGATCTCAGGGTGGCGAACGACCGCGAGTACTACAGGGCCGGCGTCGGCCAGGAGCAGCTCTGGCAGATCGCGCCGGGCGAGGCGCCGCGGCTGTATACGGCCGGCGATGGCTGGAAGCGGCTGGAGCTCAACGGCATGGGCATCGCGACCTACGACCTGACCGGTGACGGCCACCCGGATTACTTCCTCACGAGCCAGGGGGACGACAAGCTCCAACGGCTCGCCGGCGGCCCGGGTCGGCCGACTTACCAGGACGTCGCGCTTTCTCTCGGCGTCACCTCCGCCCGGCCGGCGGTTGGCGGCGACATCCTCCCGTCGTCCTCCTGGCACCCTGAGTTCCAGGACGTGAACAACGACGGGTTCATCGACCTCCTGATCACGAAGGGAAACGTGAACGCACAGCCCGAGTACGCAACCCGTGATCCGAGCAACCTGTACCTCGGCCGGCCGGACGGCACGTTCGTCGACGTCGCCGACGCGGCTGGCATCATCGACTACCACCGTGGCCGGGGCGCGGCGTTGGCGGACTTCAACCTCGATGGCCAGCTCGACCTCGTTGAGATGTTCTACGGAGCGCCCGCGAAGATCTGGCGGGACGTGGGGACCGGAAGCGCGGAGCACCCGGCAACAATGGGCCACTGGTTGGCCGTCCGGGCTACCCAGCCGGTTTCGAACACGGACGCGATCGGCGCGTGGATCGAGGTTCGGGCCGGCGGAAAGACATTCCGTCGCGAGTTGACGGTGGGTGGCGGCCATGCCGGCGGCCAGCTCGGCTGGACGCACGTGGGCCTCGGCGTCGCATCGCAACCGCAGGTCCGAGTCATATGGCCGGACGGAACCGTGGGTGCGTGGATGCCCGCCACCGCCGACTCGTTCCTTGTGGTCGCGAAAGGCGCGACCGCCGTGACTCCCTGGCAGCCGTCGACCCGCTGAGCGGAACGCGGGGGCGCTAGAACAAGCCCACGATGTTGCCGTCTGAGTCAATGTCGATCGACTCGCCGGCCGGGTGCGACGGCAGGCCCGGCATCGTGCGCATCTCGCCCAGCAGCGGCGTGATGAAGCCCGCACCGGCGGAGAGGTGCACCTCGCGGATGGGGACGCGGAAGCCGGTCGGGCGGCCCTTCAGGCCGGGGTCGTGGCTCAGCGACAGATGCGTCTTTGCCATGCAGACCGGCAGCTTGCCGTAGCCCAGCTCCTCGTAGAGCTTGATCGCCTTGGAAGCCGCGGGCAGTTCATCCACGCCGCGGGCGCCGTAGATGCGAACCGCCACGGTCTCGATCTTCTCGCGAATCGGGAGGTCGTCCGGGTAGAGCAGCCGGAAGTCGGGGGCACCTTCTTCAGCGGCGGCCCAGACGGCGCGGGCCAGGTCCTCGGCGCCGGCGCCACCGTCGGAGAAGTGGCGGCTGACCACGACCTCGCGCGCTCCGGCGGCAAGTGCCACTTCGCGGATCGCGGCGACTTCGGCTTCGGTGTCGCCGGGGTAGTGGTTGACCGCCACGACCACCGGAACGTTGAAGATGCGCACGTTCTCGATCTGCGCGGCCAGGTTGGCCGAGCCTTTTCGAACGGCTTCCACGTTCTCCTGCTCGAGGGCGGGATCGAGCGGCTTGCCGGCCACGATCCGCCCCACGCCGCCGTGCATCTTGAGTGCGCGAACGGTTGCGACCATCACCGCGGCGTCCGGCCGCAGCCCGCTCTGACGGCACTTGATGTCGAAGAACTTCTCGGCGCCCATGTCGGCACCGAAGCCCGCCTCGGTGCAGGCGATGTCGCAGGTGGCAAGCGCCAGGCGGTCGGCGAGGATGCTGTTGTTTCCGTGGGCGATGTTCGCGAACGGGCCGCAATGGACGAACGCGGGCCCGCCCTCCAATGTCTGCAGCAGGTTCGGTTTGATGGCGTCGCGCAGCAGCACGGTCATCGAGCCGGCGCAGCGCAGGTCCTCGGCCGTGATGCGCCGGCCGTCGAACGTGGTGGCCACGACCATCCGGCCGAGCCGCGCCCGTAGATCGTGAATGTCCGACGCGAGCGCGAGGGCCGCCATCACTTCCGACGCGACCGTGATCTGCCACTCCGTCTCGCGGGGATAGCCGTTCTCGCGGCCGCCCAGGCCCACGATGCCCTTGCGCAGCGCGCGATCGCTGATGTCCACGACCCTGGGCCAGAGAACGCCCAGCGGATCGATGCCGTGCGGATTGCCGTGCGTCAGCGAGTTGTCCACGAAGGCGGCCAGCAGGTTGTGCGCCGCCCCGACCGCGTGGTTGTCGCCGGTGAGGTGGANNTAGCCGCCGCCCGCCGCGCCGCCCTTTATGCCGAATACGGGGCCGAGCGATGGCTGGCGGATGCAGACCGCCGCCTTGTGCCCGATCCGGTTGAGCCCCTGGACGAGGCCGATGTTGGTGGTGGTCTTGCCTTCACCGAGCGGCGTGGGCGTGATCGCGGTGACCACGACGTACTTGCCGCGCTTGCCCTTTGCGGCGGCTTCGCGCTCGAGCCGCTCGATGCCTTCGAGGCAGACCTTTGCCTTGTACGGCCCGTATTGCTCGACTTCGTCGTCGTGAAGGCCGAGCTCGCGCGCGAGCTCCATGATGGGCCGAGGCGTGACGGACCGGGCAATGTCGAGGCTGGAGGGCATGGGCGAGGCGGGTGTCATCAGTCGTCCCTCGTTCCGGGGGCGCGCTTGGCCGTCGCGCGCTCGGCCTGAGCCGTGGCCGCGGCGAGCAGGTGCGTCAGCAGGATCGCGTTCGTGAGCGGGCCCACCCCACCGGGCACGGGCGTGATCGCCGAAACGACACCGCGCGCCGACTCGAAGTCGACGTCGCCGAGGAGTGTGTCCCCCACCACGTTGATGCCCACATCCACGACGACCGCGCCCGGCGAGAGCATGTCGCCGGTGATGAGCCCGGCCTTGCCCGCGGCGACGATGAGAATTTCCGCTTCGCGGGTCTGGCGCGACAGGTCGCGCGTCTTGGAGTGGCAGATCGTAACGGTGCCGTGCTCGCGGAGCAGGAGCAGCGACGCGGGCTTGCCAACCACGTTGGAGCGGCCGACAACCACCACGCGCTTCCCGGCGATTTCGATGCCCGAACGCTTGAGGATCTCCACCGACGCCTGGGCCGTGGCCGGCAGGAAGCCGTCGTAGCCGAGCGCCAGGAGGCCGGCGTTGCGGGGATGGATCCCGTCGATGTCCTTCGCCGGGTCGATCGAGTCGATGACCGTGGCCAGCGGGATGTGCGCCGGGAGCGGCATCTGGACGATGATCCCGGCAACGGCCGGGTCGTCGTTGAGCTTCTCGATCTCCGTGCAGACCGCATCCGGCGTCACGTCCGAGCCGATCTCCACGAGGCGGCCCAGCACGCCCACCTTCGCGCACGTCCGCAGGATCTGCTGCAGATACACGGCCGAGGGCGCGTCGGCGCCGACCAGGACGATCGCGAGGGTTGGCGCGTAGCCGTGCCGCTCCTTGAACGCCGCGAAATCCCTGCTGAGGCCTGCGCGGATCTCTGCGGCGATCGGGCTCCCGGCGAGGAGACGCGGTTCCGCCGCGGAGGGCGAAGACGTGGTGGAGGACGCGGAAGCGACGGCCGAACCGATCGAGTGCGGGGCGCTTCTCGCGTCGGCGCTCACTCGGCCTCCGGCTCTTGTGTCTGGCCGGACAGAACGATCTCGCGGACGCGCGCGGCCGCGTCGGCGATTTCGTGCAATCCCGAGTCGACCTGGTATCGCATCGTCTGTGCGTACTCCTCGTCGCCGACCGACGGGAGATTGATCAGCACGTTCTCGGCGGCGCCACGAGCGGCTGCTTCGGCGAGCAGCGCGGCCACGAGAACGTCGCTCGCGGCGTTGACGTTGCTACGGCCGGCGAGAGCGAGGGCGGCTTCGACGAGCTTGGCACAGGCCTGAACGCACTCCCACGGCGCCTCGGCGGCAGCACGTGCTGCGGTTTGGATCGCTTCCTTGCGAACGACCTGCCGCTCCTCTGTGTCGCGGGGCATCTTGAGTGCCAGGGAGTAACCCGCGTAGGCATCCGCGTCGAGGTCGACGAGGCGCAGGAACTCGGCTGAGAGCGCGTGACCGGTTTCGGTGCATCGGGCCAGCGTCGCCGCATACGCCGCGTACTTGGGACGACCCTCCGAGAGGCCCGCGACCATCGAGATCAGCGAGGCCCCCAGGGCCGCCGCCAGGGCCGACGCCGCTCCTCCTCCGGGCACGGGCTCGGACGAAGACAGCTTCTCGACGAACTGCGCGACGGTAAGGTCTGCAAAGGAACTGGTGGTTCGGGCTTGCTCCATGCGTGGATTGTAGGCAACCGCGGGCCGTTTCAGTTCGCCCGAGTCGTTCGGATGCCAGATCTGCCTTCGGCCGTCCCGATTTCCGTTGCTTAGGAGAGTCCCACCTCGTCGTCGACGCCGTTCACGGTCCATCGACGTGAGCGGTGCTGGAAGGCCAGCGCAAGTCGCGCACCGGGAGTCTCGACCTCGAAGATGGTGCGCGGCCCCACTTCGACGCGATACGCCGAGTCTTCGCGGCGAACGCCCATGAGCCGTGTCACCGGAAGGGTGACGTTGCCCCAGGTGATCTCGCGCGGGGTGCCGTCGAACCAATCCGCTCTGACGCGGACACTCACTGGATCCATGCGGACGATGGCCATCGCAAACGCTCCTCTTCGCTCTTGCGGCCGTAGTTCGCTCGGGCACTGAGCGGAGAACGGGCGTTCGAATACTCCATGCAGACTATGTGAACGCGTGTTCTGTGTCAAGCACGATCAGTACATCCGTTCACAGCACGAAAGATGCACGCCACCTGTGACAGCTAGCGTGTCACGAGTCTTCTGGGGTCTCCACTGGGAGGAGATTTCGGGGCCCGAAACGCGCCCTACGGACCGATGATCAAGCCGGGCACCGCTCCCCGACGCGGCCGGCCCGATCGATCGAGACGTCGTGTCCCGAGTTTCCGCTCAATGACAGCCCCACGAGCAAGGTGCGGCAGTGACGGAGCGATGGGAGTCTCCTGGACGCTCCTGGATGTCCGAATCGACGCGGAAATGGGTCGTCTTTCCCAAGGATGCTTCAGCCAGGCGCCAATCCGCGGAAACAAGGCGGCGATGCAGGCGACCAGGGCGTCGGTTCGTACTCCCTGTTCTCACCACTGTCATTAGGTGGAAATGGCGGCCGCATGGGGGCGGGACGCCGGGCAGGACGCCGGGCCGCGCTGGGGCGGGGCGCGGCTGGGCTGGCGCGCTGGGGCGGGACGGTGCCACACTCCGGGGCCCGGCGATCGGCCCGGCCGTCGGCACACACTGGTTCACGCCAAAGCACTCGGGCGGAAGTCACGCGCCCGCCGGCGGGCTATTCTCGACTTCATGAGCGAGTCAATGCGCCTGAGTTCGGCCGGACGTCCGGCCACCGATGCCGAATGGTCCGCGATCGAAGCGCGCCGGACACACGGCCGTCCGTTCCTGTTCCTCGTGACGAGTACGGGCATCTTCTGCACTCCCGGATGCCCCGCGCGAACCCCGGGCCGCGACAGGATCCGAGTTCTCAACGGAATCGACGACGGCGTCGCAGCCGGAGCCCGGGCCTGCCTGCGCTGCCGGCCGAACGAGCTATTCGAGTCGAAGTCGGGCGAGCCGGCTCAGAAGCCCGATCCGGTAGCCCACGCGATCGACCTCATGTCGGCTGCGATGGAGGCAGGTGACGAGCCCCCGACCGACCGAGAGCTTGCGGCCCGGCTCCGAATTCCCGAACGGCGGCTACGCGATCTGTTCCGCGAGACGCTCGGCGTTTCTCCGCGGGCCTGGGTGGCGGCGCGGCGGGCCGAGCAGCTCAGGGCGCGGCTCGCCGACGGACAGGACGTGACCGGCGCGCTCTACGACGCGGGTTACGGCTCGTCGAGCGCCGCATACGAAGCGGCCAACGGCGAACTCGGAATGGCCCCGGGACGGTATCGCGGCGGGGCCGCGGGCGAGACGATCCGCTGGACCGTGGCCCCGATTCCGGAGGGAGTGGCACTTGTCGCGGCCACTGACCGCGGTCTCTGCTCGATCATCATGGGCCACGATCCGGACGCACTGGCGGCCGAACTCCGCGCCGAGTTTCCGCTCGCGGCCGTTGCGCGCGACGACGCCATGCTGGCGGACACGGCCGCGATCGTCTCCGATCTGGCAGTGGGCCGGCGCCGTCCCGACGCGGACGCGCTGCCGCTCGACGTCCACGCGACCGCGTTCAAGCGTCGCGTCTGGGAGGCCTTGCGCCGCATACCCGCCGGCGAGACGCGCTCGTACGGGGAGATCGCCGCGGCCGTGGGAGCGCCCGGAGCGGCCCGCGCCGTGGGTTCGGCCTGCGCCACGAACCCGATCCCGATCGTCGTGCCGTGCCACCGCGTCGTGGCGTCCAACGGACAACTCGGCGGGTACGCCGGGGGCCTGGCGCGGAAGCGACAGCTGCTGGACGCTGAATCGGCCGCGGCGGAGTAGCAGCGCTGACGGGCGCGGCCGTAGCCGAGCCGGCGGAGCGAGCCGGCGGCCGAGCCGGCGGCCGAGC
>PMBG01000057.1 GCA_003153755.1 Chloroflexota bacterium
GGCTGCGGCCAGCCGGGCGCGTACGGAGCCGGCGGAGGCGGCGCCGCGTAAAGACCGGGGTCCTTGCGTGCCCGCTCACTTTCGTAGAGCACTGCCGTCATCATGGTCACAAGGACGGCTCCGGCCTGTGCGACGCCGCCGACAATAGCCTGCTTGAGGGCAACCTCGCCGGTGGCCGCCATCGGCGCCGAGACCAAACCGGTGATCATGGAGACGGCACCGGTCAGGAGGGCGCCCATCAGGACCCAGCCGAGTATTCGAATGACCGATCCCCGACTCAGTCGCCAGCTCTCCTCGAGACCCTGGATCACGCCGGCACCGTCGAAGATCGCATACATGGCGAACTGAAGGCGCAAGGCCACGATCACGAGGACGACGATTCCGACCAGGCAGGCGATGATCCCGATCGGTGGCGCGATCACGGTAAGCAACACCAGGACGAAGAAGAACGCGAACACCGCGAAGGCCAGCAGAATGCCGGCCGCAATCGTCCTCAGGCCGCGCTCAACGAGCCACGGGATCGTGACGGGCCTGTTCCTGAGTCCGGCGACGGCAACTCCCATCACAACCCAGGAGCAGACTACGCTCACCACCGTTAGGGCGATCAAGCCGAGCGCGATCGCGGGAATCCGATCCGACAGGCCGGGTTCCCAATGGAGACGGCCGGTGTAATTGTCGATGTAGTACCACCGGCTCGTGTCGCCGATGACCGCCGCGTAGAGGAGACCCTGGACAACGGCGTAGACAAAGACCACGGGGAGCCACTTGCGCCACGAGACCGTCATGTAGTTCGCGGCCGCCTGGATTCCGTCGGTGACGGAAACGTAGGCCGGATGAACAGTGAACTTGAACACGGTCCCCACCTCCGAATCGCCGCTTCCGCCCGTTCCCCTGGCTGGCGATCTGACCTGAAGTCTACGTCGGCGGTGGTAGGCCCGATCGGTCGCGCGCCGCCGCCGGCGAGATCTGGGGTTAGGGCCGAAGTTCGGCGGAGGCCAGCTTGAGGCCGGTGCTGTCGTCGCCGCCGGCAACCAGTATCCGACCGTCGCCGAGCAACGTGGCCGTGTGGTTGGACCGAGCCGCCGTCAGCGACCCGGCATCGGTGAAGGTTCCCGTGGCCGGATCGAAGTACTCGGCGGTCGCGAGGAAGCCGCTCGTCTTGCCGTTTCGGCCGCCAACGAGCAGCACGCGACCGTCCAGCAGCAGAGTCGCGGTGTGCCATTGGCGTGCCACGGTCATGGATCCGACTCGGACAAAGGTTTCGTTGGCCGGGTCGTAGACCTCGGCCGTGGAAACGCTCGCGCCCGACCCGTCCCTCCCGCTCCCGCCGGCCACTAGCACGCGCCCGTCGGTAAGGAGGGTGGCCGTGTGGTAAACCCGAGGCAGTTCCATCGATCCGGTCGCGGTGAATCTGCCGGTTGCCGGATCGTAGATCTCGGCGGTGGGAAGCCAGGTGCGCTGGGCGTTGTAACCGCCGGAGATGAGCACGCGGCCGTCGGCCAGGAGCGTGGCCGTCTGCCCGAACCGGCTTTGCGTCATGGAACCCGTGGCTCCGAACCTGCCGGTGGCCGGATTGTAGATCTCCGCCGCGGCCAGCGCGATCGCCCGATTCTCACCGCCCGCTACAAGAACGCGCCCGTCCAAGAGCAACGTGGCGGTCCCTCCCAAGCGCGTTTGAACCATCTGCCCGGTGGCCGAGAACAAGCCTTTCGCGGGGTCGTACGACTCCGCGATGGCGGTCGTTCGCTGCGTTACGTCGTCGAAACCGCCGGTAACAAGAACGAGCCCGTTCTTCAGCAGCGTGGCGTTGTGGCCCTCCCGGACCTGTGCCATCGAACCCGCGGCGGTGAATGTGCCTGCCGCCGGGTCGAAGAGTTCGGCGGTGTTGTAGGACTGCGACTCCCCAGTGTTCTGGCCCCCTGCGATCAGGACCTTGCCGTCGGGAAGGAGTGTCGCCGAGTGGCCGTCGCGGCCCGTGATCAATGCGCCGGTCACGGCGAACTGCCCGGTTCCCGGGACGGCGGTCGGAACCGGCGTGGGGGTTGGCGCGGTGGTGGCCGACGGCGTGGCGTGGGTCGGCGAGGAATCGGGCGAGGAGGCCGCGGGGGGTTGCGTCGGGAGAACCGCGATGGGCGGGCCGAACGGGACCGTTGCCGCGGGCTCGGGCGTAGGGACGAACAGGACGACCACGAGCGCGACGGCAGGGAGGACGGAGAAGCCCGCCGCGAAACCCCGCCACCGATGGGTTGCGGAGGGCCAGCCACGCCAGGCCGTGAACCCGGCGGCAACCAGCAACGCCGCCAGGGCAAGGAAGGCCACAGGCACGGGGATGACCCCGATTCGATGGCCCAGCAGCACGATCAACAGTACGACGCAACCCCCGATCAGCGCGCCTTGCTGTATCGAGTCATCGAGGTTCTGGACCGGCAGCCCGGCGTGCCGGCTGCGACTGTTGGGATGCGGCTGCATGCGGTCATGTTAGCCATAGCGCATACGCGTTTTGGGCCAATGGCACATTTCGCGGTGACGATATGCCCCGGCTACCTGAGTCCCCACTCGCCCTGCTGCTGCAATACGTTCCGGCTCGCCTCAGCCTGCAGCACCGCGGCCTGACCTGCGTCCACGCCGCCATGGAACGCGAGCCCTTCGGGGCTCTGCCGGAATATTGAGGCATAGAAGACGCACGCGCCGAGGTAGGTACCGGCGGAACTCGGATGGCTGCCGTCGTCTTGCCAGAGCACTATCTCGGGGTGGTCGTGGCGGACGATGTACCACGTGTACCCGACCGGAGCCACGGGCACGGACAGCTCATGGGCGATCTCGACGTAGGACTGGTCTATCGCACGCTGCATTGCCTCATAGGTCGAAAGGCCCGCGGAGGGCAGCCCGTCGCGGTGCGCCCAGGTCATGAATAACATGGGGACGGCGCCCGCACTCTTGATGCGTGCTGCCAGCGTTCGCGCCGCGGGATACATGCCGGAGTCGCGAGAGCCGGTCAACGCCGGCGTCTCGCTCTGCTCCTGAAGAACAACGTAGTCCCAATGCTGCGACGAGATCCTGTCCAGCGACTCGGCGCTGGAGTCGTGTTGGGAGAGCGTCTCTCCGCCGTTTGCGACCATCGCGACCTGGACCTGGTGCTTGCCCGAAGCCGCAAGGCTTGCGAATGTGGACGGTAGATCGTTCACGTACGTGTAGCTATTACCGAGAAATAGCACCCGCGTGCAGGCGGCTACCGGGGCGCTGGCCGGGCAGGTCGGCGGGGCCGACTGGCACCCGGCTCCGGCGAGGGCCGCAGCCCCGAGGCTCAGCGCCACGAGCGCTGCGCGTGCGTACTCGGCGATCCCGCGGCTGTTCATCGACGGAAGTATCGGCGATGGCGACCCGTCACACGATGACGCGATCCGACCGGCTGCCCGTCAAGGGCAGGATGGCCGCGACGGCGCAGCGCCGCAGCGTCCGAGCTGTCGCGCTACGGAGTCCAGGCTTCAGCGCTCAATGTGGTCGCCGTCCCCGACGCGTAGCAGCTCGGTATGGGTGCGGCGCCGAGGGGCTTCGCCACCAAACGGCCGAGACTGAACGGCATGACGACCGCAACCGCGACGTTCTGGGTCGGGGCCGACTTGCACCAGTTACCCCAGGTCGCGATGTCATAGACGACGCCGTTCGGAGCCAGTGTGTAGGCGGGGTCACCGGTGGAGATCTCACCGCCGGCAGATCCGGCATCGGCGATGATCGCGCCCTTCCCGTCGACGATCTGCGTCCGCGGCTTGCCACGCATCGTGCAAGTGCCCGATGAGACGTTCGTGGCCGTGATGTGCGCATAGGAGATGCTGCCGTCGTTCTGCCACGAGATGATCGTCAGCTTCAGCTGAGCGCCGGTGCAAAGCCCGATTGCGAGCGGCGGAAGCGGAGTCGCTACGACAGGAGCCTTGGTCGGGGCAGGCGTCGGGGTGGCGGCAGGCGCCGTCGTGGCCGTGCCGGACGGAGTCGCGGAGCTATCCGGGGCCGTGTCCGACGGCGACGTTGTGGCCACGAATGTGTTTGCCGGAGATGGGCTCACAGCGGACGAACCGCAGGCGGCGGTCAGGAGCGCGGCCAGGATCAGCGCGGCAACGCCGGCCGATCGATGCGCCAGGGAGACGCCGCCGGGAATGCCCCCGGACCCGGAGTAAATCATGCTCATCCTCGTTCCGGCCCGGATACGAAGGCAATCTCCAGGAACGCTGGCGAGCCGGTTCGGCGCATTCTGGCAGCGGCGCAGACCGTACCGGCAGGCACCATCCGCCCGGACTGGACCGCGCAACGCCCGATCCGTAGGACAGGTCAAACGCCGTTTGTCTGGACGAGCGACGCCGCGTAGCCCGCTCGCGCAAGGCATTGATTACGGGAGGGCGCTCATCGGGTGTGGATTTCCCAATGCGGCGCGATCCGGCTGGAGCGGCCGATAGGTGAGGCCGTACTATGGCTGTCTGGAGGCGCTGCGGCGCGCCCGGTCGCCGGGCAGGCATTCCGCCGGCCGGCACGACGCACTTCGTGCCTGGGACTTGGACACACGCTTACGCAGGAGCACAATCCTTTGGCTATGCCGACACCCACACGAACTATGCGATCGCGCCGCCTGCGCGGGCTGGCCCTGACTCTGGCAACCGTGGCGGCCCTTGCCGCGCCGATTGCCACTCCCTCCTTCACCCTGGCAGCGGATCCGTCCGCGACTCCGCCCGCCCAGAACACCTACGTTCCGGCGTGCGCGGAGTCCCTGCCCGGCTTCGCTCACTGCGACCTCCTGGTCCCGGCCGCCAGCTCCAGCCAGGGCGACGTCGTCCGCCCGGCAGCCACGCCTTCGGGCCTGTCGCCGGCGGACCTGCAGGGCGCGTACTCCCTCCCGTCGGGTACGAACGGCGCCGGCATGACCGTCGCGATCGTGGACGCTTTCGACACCGCGTCGGCAGAGGCGTCTCTTGCCACGTATCGGGCCCAATTCGGGCTGCCCGCGTGCACGGTCGCGAACGGCTGCTTCCGGCGGGTCGACCAGACCGGCGGAACCTCGTATCCGATCCCGGGCGCCAACACAGGGTGGGAGAGCGAGACGGTCCTCGACCTCGAGATGGTGTCGGCCGTATGCCCGCTATGCAAGATCATCCTCGTCGAGGCCAACAACACAACCATGGCCAACATGGGCATTGCGACGCGGACCGCAGTGGCGCTGGGGGCCAACGCGGTGTCCAACAGCTACGGCATCGCCGGGGCGAGCGAGGTCGCGTACGACCAGTATTACAACCATCCGGGGGTGGTGATCACCGCCGCCACCGGTGACTGCGGGTACATCGATCACCTGCTGCCCTGCGCGGCGTCCACTCCGGAGTATCCGGCGTCGTCCCCATATGTGATCGCCGTCGGTGCAACTTCGCTCACCGTCAATGCGCATGCCCGCGTGTCCGAGACCGCATGGGCCGGCGGCGGAAGCGGCTGCTCTCCGGCCGAGCCAAAGCCGTTCTGGCAGACCGACGCTGGTTGCGCGAACAAGACCTCGGCGGACATTTCTGCCGTCGGAAACCCCGTCACCGGCGTCTCGGCCTACGACCCCAAGGCCGGCGGTTGGACTGTCTACGGGGGAACGAGCGTGTCGGCGCCCATCGTGGCCGCGGCATTTGCCCTGAAGGGCCGGCCCGCACCGGGCACCTATGCGGGCCGCCGTCTCTACGCCGGGACCGCCGACCTGTACGACATCACCTCCGGCAGCAACGGCAGCTGCGGCGGCAGTTACCTGTGCACGGCCGGGACCGGCTACGACGGACCCACGGGTCTCGGCACCCCGCACGGCATCAACGCCCTGTCGCCCGACGTGATCGCCGTGGGCGCGGGCACACGCAACAGCTGCGCCCTTGCGGCTAACGGCTCCGTCTCGTGCTGGGGCTTCAACGGCGCCAACCAGATCGACGTGATCGCGGGCACGTATGTCGCACTCAGCACGAGCGACGACCACAGCTGCGCGATCGATACGGCCGGAGCGCTGCACTGCTGGGGCAACAACACCGGTGGCATGGCTCCCGCGACCAGCGCCGGACCGTACAAGGCGCTCGGAACCGGCCAGAACGACACCTGCGCAATCGACACCTCGGGCGGCCTCAACTGCTGGGGCGACAACACCTACGGCCAGGCGTCCGCCCACGCCGGCACGTACAGCGCCGTGGCCGTCGGGGCTCGCAACGTGTGCGCGATCGACACCACCGAGACCATCGTCTGCTGGGGCGACACGTCCCTCGGCCAGACCTCGAGCCCGGCCGGTACGTTCGTGACGATCACGGCAGGAGACAACCACTTCTGCGCTCTTTCCGGGACCGGCACGATCAGCTGCTGGGGCGATAACGGGAACGGGCAGGCCGCGATGCCGAGCGGAAGGTACCTGGACATCGAAGCTGGGTCGCAGGGGACGTGCGCCATCTCGATGGCCGGGTTCACGAGTTGCTGGGGCGAGAACAGCCACGGCCAGAACTCGCCGCCCGGTACGGTTTCCTACCGGGTTGGGCTGGGGCAGTACAACGGATGCACCCAGACGGCTGACGGCGTCGGCTGCTGGGGCCTCAACACGGACGGACAGGTCGTACCGCTGATCGCTACCTCAGTATTGCCCGCCGCCACGTCCTGCACGGCGTACTCGGCGGATATCGCCATGTCGACGACGGTGGTCCCCGCGGTGTCGTTCACGGTGGTTTCCGGCAGTCTTCCGGCCGACGTGACCATGTCCACCACCGGGCATCTCTCGGGAGAGGCGGCGCCGCCGGGCACGTACAACTTCACCGTACAGGCAAGCAACGGGATCGCGCCGAAGACCACGGCGGCGCTCTCCATGACCGTGAACCCAGGTGCAGGGACTCCGTGCAGGCCCAGGTCGGTGACCGCAATCGCGGCCGACGCCTCGGCCACGGTGAGCTGGGCTACCCCGCTCGACAACGGCGGCAGCCCGATCACGTCATATACGGTCACATCGTCGCCGGACTCGAAGACCTGCACCACGAGCGGCCTCTCCTGCACCGTGTCGGGTCTCACCAACCGCCAGCAGTACACCTTCACGGTCGTCGCGACCAACGCGGCCGGGCCCGGGTCGCCATCTGATCCCTCCGGCGCGTATACGCCGCTCACCGGCGCCACGTACTTCCCGGTGAACCCCAACCGTTTGGTTGACTCGCGCCCTACCTACCTGACCGGAGTCACTCACTCGCTTACGACCAACGTGCCCGTCTCGTTCCAGGTGACGGACCGGGTGCCCGGTGACGCGACAAAGAACATCCCGTCAAATGCCGTGGCGATAACCGGCAACCTCACCGTGGCCGGCAATAGGTCTTCGGGCTACTTCAGCCTGACGCCCACCAAGCCTTCGGGCACACCTGGTGTCTCGACTCTCAACTTCCCACCCGGTGACAACCGAGCCAACGGCGTCACGGTCCTGCTCGGAGCAGGCGGCGTGCTGTGGATCACATATGAAGGCATCAACGGCCCGGCCGACGTGGTCTTCGACGTGACCGGGTACTTCCTGCCCAATGCCACCGGCGCCACGTACAAGGCCGTGAACCCCAACCGTTTGGTGGACTCACGCCCTACCTATCTGACAGGTGTCGCCGGCTCACTCACGACCAACGTGCCCGTCTCGTTCCAGGTGACGGACCGGGTGCCCGGTGACGCGACAAAGAACATCCCGGCGGGCGCCGTGGCGATAACCGGCAACCTCACCGTCGCCGGCAACCTCTCCTCGGGTTACTTCAGCCTGACGCCCACACGGCCTTCGGGCACCCCGGGTGTCTCCACGCTCAACTTCCCGCCCGGTGACAACCGCGCCAACGGCGTCACAGTGCAGCTTGGAGCCGGAGGCGTCCTCTGGGTCACCTACGAAGGCGTAAAGGGTCCGGCCGACGTTGTCTTCGACGTTACGGGCTACTTCGTCCCCGACGCCACCGGAGCCACCTACAAGGCGGTCGATCCCAACCGCCTGGTGGACTCGCGACCGGTCTACCTCCAGGGCGTGAGCGGCTCGCTTACGACCAATGTCCCGGTCTCGTTCCAGGTGACGGGGCGTTCGGCCGACGCGACAAAGAACATCCCGGCGGGCGCCGTGGCGATAACCGGCAACCTCACCGTCGCCGGCAATAAGTCTTCGGGCTACTTCAGCCTGACGCCGGCCAAGCCTTCGGGCGTCCCGGGTGTCTCCACGCTCAACTTCCCACCCGGTGACAACCGCGCCAACGGCGTCACGGTCCAGCTTGGAGCCGGAGGCGTCCTCTGGGTCACATACGAGGGCGTAAAGGGCCCGGCCGACGTTGTCTTCGACGTTACGGGCTACTTCACCATGTAGCGCCGACCGGCACTGCGCCGGACTTACGATCCGGCAGGTCGATTCTTGCGGCTCCGGGCCGGCGTTCCCGGTGACGGCTCATCTCTTTCGGCGCGCTCGACCTCATCCGCCCTGCGCCGCTGAACGTCGAGGACCTGCTTGAACTGCTTGGCCAGCCCCGTCTTCATACCTGCCCGGGCACGGGCTTCGGCGTCACGGTCTCGACGCTTCTGGCGCGCCGTTTCGGACGGTGACATCTCGTCGTCCCTGGCGTCCATGAGTGCGACCTTTGCTCCCTGTTCGGTCTCGACCTGCTACGATCGGATCTAGATGGAACTGTATGGCGTCCGGATTCCCACGATCGTCACGGACAACATAGCCGCTCGATGCGCCGGCTGCGGCCAGGTCATCGAGGGGAGGCCGTGGCGAGTGAGCATTCTCGACATTGTCGCCCCCGAAGCGCCCGTTTCGTGGACCGATTCGGCCGGCCTCAATCCCGGACCCTTCGAGTTCCACAGCGACCCAAAACACGTCCTTGCCTGGATGGCAACGCGGAAAATGCTCTTCTGCAGGCGCTCTCAGGTTCGCGAAATCATGCGACCTGTGTGGTTGCCAATCGAGCCACGTCGCCTTGGATTGTGCGACGGAATTCACAAAGACGACCATGAATTCGTGGACCCGGCCGCCCTGGCGGCCGACCCGAGCTGAGGGCAAATGCGAGTAAGAAAGGCGGTCTTTCCGGCCGCAGGCTGGGGAACGCGTTTCCTTCCGGCCACCAAGGCACAGCCAAAGGAAATGCTCCCGCTCGTCGACAAGCCGGTCATTCAGTACGCGGTCGAAGAGGCGGTGGCTGCCGGCATCGAGCAGGTCGTCATCGTCACGAGCAGCCAGAAACGCGCGATCGAGGACCACTTCGACATCAGTGTCGAGCTGGAGCAGCTGCTCGAGGCGCGCGGCGACATCGACATGCTCCGCCAGATACGGGCCATCTCCGACCTGGCCCAGATCTCGTATGTCCGCCAGAAGGAGCAGCTGGGACTCGGGCACGCGGTGCTCTGCGCAAAGGAGCTCATCGGGCACGAGCCCTTTGCCGTGATCCTGTCCGACGACGTGGTCGTCGGTGACGACCCGTGCATCGGACAGCTGATTCGTGCGTATCAGCAGACCCACAGTTCGGTGGTCGCGGTCATGGAAGTACCTCGCGAAGACACGCGCCGGTACGGCGTGATTGCCGGGGAGCCTGCCGGCCCCGAATACGACCCGCGCCTGTACAAGGTGAGCGGGCTCGTGGAGAAGCCGGAACCAGCGGACTCACCGTCCAACCTGGCCATCATCGGACGGTACGTGCTCACACCCAAGATCTTCGAAAAGCTCGAACAGACCCCGAGGGGCGCCGGCGGCGAGATCCAGCTCACCGACGCGATCGAAGCGCTCATGCAGGAGCAGGATGTCTACGCCTACGCCTTCGAAGGCGTGCGCTACGATGCCGGCACAACTATGGGCTGGCTGAAAGCGTCTGTAGAACTGGCGCTCCAGCGGCCGGACATCGGGCGCGAGTTCCGACAGTATCTGCAAGATCTCGATATTGGCTGAGGCTCGGCTCAGGTCCGCGACGCCCGAGCCGGTATCAACCTAGAAGCAGTCGCCGGTGCGTTGGCGCCGACCTGGAGAGGATCTCTCGTGGCCGAGATCGGACAAGTGGTTGGGGGTCGCTACAAGCTCGAGGAGCTGCTGGGCGAAGGCAGCTACTCGACGGTCTTCCGCGCTACCGATTCCAAGCTGGGCCGGGAAGTGGCGATCAAGCTGCTCCATCCCGAGTACGCCCAGAACCTCGACTTCCTGTCCGATTTCCGGTGGCAGGCGCGCGTTTCGGCCAGCTTGATCCATCCAAATATCGCCGCCGTATACGACTTCGCCACCGACGAGTCGGGGACATACCTGGTCACCGAATTCATCGACGGTGCCGACCTGGCAATGCTCCTGGAGCGAAACGGGCCGGTGCCTCCGCGCAGGGCAGCCCGCGCCGCAGACGAGGTGGCCCAGGCCCTCGTGGCCGCCCATCAGCGCGGCCTGGTCCACGGCGACCTTCAGCCCGGCAACGTGCTGGTCACCCGGGACGGCCACGTCAAGGTGATCGACTTCGGGATCGCACGTGCTGCCGCAGCCGTAACCGACGCGAGCATGTCCAATATCAAGCGCGGCTCGACCGATTCCGTTCCGGTCTCCGCGGCCGCTCTGGGCGCCCGCCTCGGGGGTGTCCCGTCCGAGTCCACGGACCTCGACGCGCTCGGCTTCCTGCTCTACGAGTTGCTCACCGCTCAGAGCCCCTGGGCCGGCGCCACGGTCGAGGCCATGTCGGCGGCTCGCAAAGCGGGACCGCCGCCGCGCCCGTCCACGATCAGTCCCGCCGTTCCCGCCGCATTGGACGAGATCGCGATGCGCGGCCTCTCGACGGTGCCGGAGAAGCGGTATGGGTCCATTGGAGCGATCGCCGCCGCGCTAGAGGGCTTCCTCGGCGAAGGGCCCGCTCCGCAGACCTCGACCGGCGCCACCGCGTCGGAAGCCGACCGCACCGGACGACCCGTCGCCCAGAGCGTCGGCACCGCATCTGCGTCAGCAGCGACCGCCGCTGCATCTGCCGCCGCTGCATCTGCCGCCGCTGCCTCGAGGCCTATCCCGCCGACCAGGCCGCTCAACGCAAGCTACGCCGGAGGCAGGCCGTCGACCGGGAGCCGGGCGGTCTACCCGGCGGACGCATACGCCGTAAGCACCGACGAGTACGAGGACACCGAAAACTACGCGCCGGAGAGCCGCCGACCGGCCCGACGCGCTTACGCGCCGGTCCCCGATCCCTTCGAAGACGAGCCGACCGGTGCGAGCCCGTGGGCCTGGGTAGCCGGATTGCTGGCGATCCTTACGATCGTAGTCATAGGCCTGATCGTCTTTCTCGTGATGAAGGCTCCATCGGGAACCACCGTGAGCGCGCCGGACATGGTCTACCACTCGTACGCCCAGGCGCAGACACAGGCCGCGAGTCTCGGCCTAACGCTCACCGTCGTGAACAGGCCAAACGACACGACCTGGCCGGACAACACCGTCATCGATCAGTCCCCCACCGCCAATACGTCGGTCCCGAAGGGCAGCACGATCCAGATCACGATCGTCACCGGGCAGGCCACGGTCAACGTCCCCAACATCGTCGGTCTGACCGAGGACAACGCGCGAAGCGCTCTGACTCAGGCGGGTCTCCAGTCCGGCGTGCGCAGTGAGCAGAACGATCCGTCGGTCCCGGCCGGGCAGATCATCAGTTCGAACCCCAGGGCCGGCATCCAGGTCCAGCGCGGGTCGACTGTGGACTACGTCGTGTCGAAGGGACCGGCGCCCACGGCCACTCCCACGCCCTCGCCGAGCCCCACGCCGAGTCCAACGCCCACTCCCACGCCCACTCCCACGCCCACCCCCACGCCCGTTCCGACACCGGTACCCACGCCCGCGCCGACACCCACTCCGACAGCTACCGTCTAGGTCCCCGAAGCCCGCGCAGGTAGACCGCGTCCTTGCCGCCGCCGGGAACCTGGCCCCACGGTCGCACGCGAACCGAACCTGCGTGCGAATTGGAGGCGGGCACCGGAGCCTTCACGGGTGCGCGAGCGGCGTCGGTCTCCGTCCAAAGGCCGTGGCTGGGAGCCGGTCTGTCGGCGGCCAGGTCGCCCAGAGCCGGGATACCCCAGAGGCCGGAGCCGTTGGCCACCTGGCGCGGCGCGACCACTGGTGCCGGCTCTTCGACAACCTCCGATGCGGCACCTTCCCAGCACGCGCGCTCCTCTTCGCCCGTGAGCGGGAGCCGCGCCCTGTCGAGTCCGCAAAATCCGATGCGCACCGCAACCGCGTTGCGATAGTGGCGGCATGACGCGCACGTGGTAGTGGAGCGACGGCACACCCAGCAGCGCGCAGCTTCCTGCTGCGCCGATCCACAATGCGGGCAACGCCAGGTGGCCATGCGGAGATTGTAGCTGCGAACAGCTGCGCGGGCCAGAGGTGTCGGCGTACAGTGCGACACGCGAGGACGCTTCTACGTAGTCACCACGGCCGTGTTGCCCGTCACCTGATCGCCCTGGCTCGAGGTAACCAGGACGCTCGCCTGACCATTGCCGGCAATGGCTCCGGAGATGCTCACCTGCCAGGTGACGGTCCCTGTGGCGTCGGTCGTGAGCTCCGGGGAAACGATCGGCCCAAGACCAGCGATCGTCACTGTGAACGTCGCCTTCGCGTTCCCCAGCGGCACACCGTTGAACGATGTGGCATGGAGCGTCAGCTTGAGTGTGACCTGGGCATTCGATGAGAACTTGGCCGGGGTCGCCGATAGATGCGCGGCCAGCTGGCCGTAGTCGCGCCGCAATGTGATGGACATGTTCGTGCTGTTGCCGGCCTGGTCCGTGGCCGTGAGGTCGATGGCGTTGGGGCCGGCCACAAGCGGCACGGTGATCTTGTACTTCCCATCGGTGCCGGCCACGGCGTTGTTCAACGCGCCGCCGGTGACCATTTCGTTTCGTATCACCACGGTGGAACCCGGATCGGTCAGCCCCACGACATCTGCCGTGGAGGTGTTGAGCTTGACCGTCTGAGACGGCGACGTGACGGTCAACTTCGGCGGCTTCGTGTCGAGTATGTACGTGACCGCCGGCGAGTCCGAGCCTTCGCCCGTAGGCGCCGCCAGCGTGGCCACGAAGACATTCGGTCCCTCGGCCAGCGCGATCGGAGGCGTGGCGAAGTGGGTCGTGCCGCCGACTTCAACTCGGGCGACCTGGGTGCGAGCGTTGTTCTTGCCGATCGAGTAGACGTTCACGAGGAATCCGGACTTGCCGACCGATGCCGGGGGAACCTCGCCGAGGAGGACCATTGAAGTCTGGTTCGTGTAGCCGCCGTTCGCCGCGGGATCGATTACCGGTGTATCGAGGGTCGTGCCGGACGGGGGTACCGTAGCAGGAGCCTGTGAGGTCATCTTTCCGATGGCGTTGCTGAATGCGCCGCCGATCTGCCCCACCAGATCGATCACCAGCCCCGAGCCCACACTGACCACCACGAGCGCAAAGACGAGGCAGCCCGCGCCGATTGCCAGCGCGATCGGCAGCGGGACCTTGTTCCGGCGACTGCCCACGGGCCGGTACCGCCTCAGGATGTCCGGCGGAGGCGCCGAAGGAGAGCGAACCGGCCTGGCTCTGTCGAGACGGTCGTTCGACGGCGGCATAGGCCGGACGTGAGCTGAGCGTCGTTCTCGCATCGGCATGGTCGGTATTGTCGCACCAGTGCACCGCCGGCCCCGTTCCGATTGCTCGATTCCAACCCAGTGGCGGCCGACTACCTCAAAGTACAACGTACGCCCTACCGCATATGGGGCGTGCGCGTCACGTGCGGATGGATGTACTCTGCTGTAGAAAGCGGACGTCCGGGAGCGTTCGCTTAACTTTCGAGGCGATCGTGCACGCTCGCGACCCAAAGCCACAGAGGCCACCAGAAACGGAGACGGGCCTGCCCAGGCCCGCGGCCGGCTACAGGAAGCCTCTTACGCCCGGCCTCCCCATCAGGCCCGACATGCGGCCGCTGGGATATCCGGCTCGCGGCGGGGTGGTCGCGCCGGTCGCGCCTCGCCTGCCCGTCTTCACACACTCCGAACCAAGCGCGAGACCTCAGCGCTACACGGGCATGCCAACCGGGCGTGGCGGATTCGGCCTCCCGAGCCTGCGGCGCAACGTGTGCCCGCATTTCTACATGACCGGCAGCCGCGGCGCGATCCCCATCCAGGCACCGCATCTGCTCAAGGCCCTCATCCGGCAGGAGCAGAACGTGTCGCGATGCCAGCTTCGCGGCGGCGTGCACCTGGAGCAGGGCTACGTGAACGATGTCTGCCTGACGCCGCGGTTCAACCAGTGCGTCTTCTATGAAGACGATCTGACGAAGGATTGACGGCTAACCAGCTCAGCTACTCCGAGGCGCTCGCCGCCCTGGAGTCACGCGGCCGATTTGGCATCCGACTCGGACTGGGCCGAACCCGCGCCCTGCTCGCCGGGCTCGACCATCCCGAGCGGACCTTCCGTGGTGCCCTGATAGGCGGCACGAACGGAAAGGGCAGCGTCCTGGCGCTGACCGGCGCCGCGTTGAGCGCCGCCGGCTACCGCGTGGGACTGACGCCAAAACCGCACCTGATCACGTATAGGGAGCGGCTTCAGATCGGCGGCCGGCCGGTCGATCCCGATACGTTCGCTCGTCTCGTCACCGAGGTGCTCGCCGTCGCCGATCGTGTGGCTCGCCGTCACGGCGATCCCACGGAATTCGAGTTGCTCACCGCCGTCACGTTCCGATGGTTCGCGGAGGTGGGTGTGGACCTTGCCGTGGTCGAAGTGGGCCTCGGCGGCAGGCTCGACGCCACACATGCCTGGGACGGAGGAGTGGCCGCGATCACGAACGTGGACCTGGACCACACGGACCGCCTCGGGGCTACGGTGGAGGCGATCGCCCACGAGAAGGCGGCGATCATCATGCGCGGCGACCTGGCCGTGACCGGAGCCGCTGGTGCGGCGCTCGGCGTGATCCGGCGGCGGGCCGGCCGCGTCTCGGTACCGCTGCTGGTGGCGCCGCCTGCACCGCTGCTCGGCCTGGGACGCGACGGCGTGGACGTGGAGCTGCCAAACCTCGGCGCGGTGCGGGTTGGGCTTCGGGGTCGCCATCAAGCCGCGAACGTTGCCGTCGCGGACGCGACTCTCGACGCTCTCGAGACGGCCGGAATCGCCCGCGTCGACGCTGCGGCACGACGCGCGGGCTACGGCGGGGTCCGCTGGCCGGGGCGTATGGAGCTTGCGGAGGCGCACGGCCGCGAGCTGCTCCTCGACGGCGCACACAACCCCGCCGGAGCGGCGGCTCTCGCCGGCGCGCTCGACGAGATGGGCCCGCTCCTCCGGCCCGGCCGAGCAACGCTCGTCCTCGCGATCATGGCCGACAAGGACGTCGACGGCGTCGTCGCGGCGCTCGCCCGGTCCGCCATGCTTCACGCGGCCCGCGTGATCTGCACGACTCCATCGGGCGGACGTGCACTCGCTGCCGACGCGCTCGCGGCTCGCTGGGAGGCGGCCACCGGCCGGCCGGCCGAGGCGATCGCGAAGCCGGCCGACGCGCTCGACGCCGCGCTCTCTTCTGCGAGCGACGTGGCCGGCGGCCCGGTCATCGTTGCGGGCTCGCTGTACCTTGTTGGAGCGGCGCGGGCACAGCTCGTCCCCGATCCGTTGCTCGAGCCGGATCCGCCGCTACCTGGTCACGGGAGCACCCCATGATCCGCACCCCGCTCCACGCCCCCGAACCGACGAGGATCGGACCGCGCCTCTTCGAGTGGGGTAGCCGCACCTTCGTCATGGGCATCGTAAACGTCACCCCAGACTCGTTCTCCGGCGATGGGCTGCTGGCGCCGGATACGGACGTCTCGACCGAATCGGCCCGTGCCATCGAGACCGCGGTTGCCCAGGCGCGGCGCATGGTCGACGAGGGCGCCGATATTCTGGACGTGGGCGGCGAGTCGACCAGGCCCGGCCACTCGCCGGTTACCCTCGAGGAGGAACTGGCGCGAGTCGTCCCGGTCGTTGCCGCGATCTGCGCGGCCCTGCCCAACGTTCCGGTGAGCGTGGACACGTCAAAGCCCCACGTCGCCGAGGCGGCCCTGTCGGCAGGCGCCGCGCTTCTCAACGACGTCTGGGGTTCGTCGCCGTCGAGCGAGATGGCCCGCATTGCCGCCGCGCATGGAGTACCGCTCGTCGTCATGCACAACCGGGCGCGGGCTGTTTATGCGGATGTCGTCGCCGAGATCATCACCGATCTGCGCGCCGCTCTCGACCGGGCCGTAGCGGCCGGGGTTCCCGACGGCAATCTGATCGTCGATCCGGGGTTCGGGTTCGGAAAGACCCCTGAACACAACCTGGCCGTTCTGCGGGACCTCGCCCGGCTCCACGTCCTGGGCCGTCCGGTCTTGCTGGGGACGTCGCGAAAGTCGACAATCGGGCTCATCCTCGGCGGCGCCCCGCCGGAGGATCGACTGGAGGGAACGATCGCAACGACGGCGCTGGGAATCGCCGCCGGGGCGCACATCGTCCGCGTCCACGACGTAATAGCGAACGTGCGGGCCGCTCGCGTATGCGACGCCGTACTACATGGGGAAATCCGATGACCGATCGACTGGCCTTGATCAACATGCGGTTCCAGGGCAGGCATGGCGTCCTGCCCGATGAGCGCGAGAACGCCCAGTCGTTCGAAGTCGACGTGGAGCTGTACCTGGATCTCTCGCCCGCCGGCAGGAGCGACGACCTGTCCAAGACCGTCGACTATCGCGAGGTCTTCGGCATCGTTGAGGGAATCGTCCAGGGTCCGAGCTTCCAGCTGATCGAGGCCATCGC
>PMBG01000195.1 GCA_003153755.1 Chloroflexota bacterium
CAAGGCCGACTTCGGCGAAAGCCTCTAGTCGGGGTCGACCGACCGGCTTCCGCGGCCGGCTGCGTTGGACGACGTCCGCCACACCAATCGGCATCATCGGACCCGCCAGTCCGAGCCGAAACTGGGCTGGTCCATGTCGCGGTGTGTCGTTTGTCGTCGGGGACGTCGTCGCGGCTCGGGCCGAGCTCGAAGCAAGTGGGGCGAGCCAACAGGTCGACGTGGGTGCTTGTCGCCCGACCTCAGTTCGGTTCTGGCGGGTCGCTCGGCTTCGGATGCAAGCGGATGACCACGTGCTCGCGAAGCTCGAGCAGACTCGGAGTGAGATCGACACCCAGCTGCTCGGCGGGCAACCGGCCTGCGGACTTGATGATCGAGAGTCTCATAGGTCCTATTCTGACAAGGCAGGCCGTTGGCAGGGGCCCGGAATCCCAGGTGTCGGCCGATCAGTAGCAGGGGAGCCCAGAGAATCGTCGAGCCCCTCANNCTGAGTTACTCCCGCTCGGAGCAGGCACAAGTTATATCAGATCGCGCGTGTGGGCCGGAAGGCGCGGCTGCTGACGAGCCCGGACATTCTGCGAGAGGCAGGCGCAAGACCGACGAATCCATCGGTCTCCGCCACGCAGCGGCGCTTCGACTGTCGGAGACAGTGCATGTCCGTCCCAGGTTGGCGCCGCTCGTAGAGTTGGGATCAGCCCGGGGCGGCGGCGAGTGCCGTCGCCGGGCCTCGTATCGGATCGGGCGACTCGGATAGCTCCATGACGGCGTTCCACAGCCGCCGCCTGTCCGCAGCAGTGAGTCTTGTGCTAGGGACGCGATCGAAAGGCCGTGGCCGCCGGTCCAGGTAGAGCCTGCCGCTCCCTGCGCGGGACCGCGTGGCCAGCCAGACGATGGTGTCCGCGCCCTCGGCCGGGGTTCGAAGCAGCGGGCGCATGTGCCGGTAGAAGCCGGGCAGGGCCTCCGCCAGTCCCGGAGTGTCTGCCCAACCGGGATGCATGGCGTCCACGGCTACATCGACGCCGGCCCCGGCCAGCCGCCGGCTCCACTCCCGCACCAGCGCCACCTGGATCCGCTTTGCCCGTGCATAGGCTCGCGGCCCCGACCACGGCTCTCGCTCGTACTGCAGGTCATCGAGGCGAACTGGCTGGGTGTACATGCCNNGTAGCCAGGGTCGCCTCGATGCCGTCCGGCCCGACGGTACGATCCGGGAACATGGCCCCGGCGTTGTCGACGAGCACGTCGAGTCGCGGTTCAGTGGCGAGAACCACGTCTGCGGCAGCCTTCACTGATTCCAGCGAGCCCATGTCGGCCTGCACCACTGGGAAGCGGTCCTCGCCGTGCTCGCGAACCAGCGAATCTCGGAGCGCGCCCAGCCGTTCCCGGCTTCGACCGACGAGTACCACGCGAGCCCCTAGCGCCGCGACGGCTTCGGTAGCCGCTCGCCCGAGCCCGGACGTCGGGCCGGTCACGAGGACGGTCCGTCCCGCCATGGAATTCGGCGCGGGCGAATCCCATCCAAACAGCCGCCGCCGGAGAACTAGTCCTGGACGACCGAAGCTGCCGATGACCGTCAGCTCGAGCGTCCAGTCGAGAAGGTTCCTCGGATCCAATTCACACCTGCTAGTGGCCGGGCCTCGGAGGGGCCGGCGGGAGACACTCGATGACAAGGCTTCATGAAGAGATCGAAACTCCGCTGCCGTTGGATGTCGCTTTTGCGTTTGTCGCGGATTTCGCGAACTCGAGTCGATGGGACCCGGGCGTCAAGTCGTCGGAGCGCTTGGACTCGGGGCCGCCGGCGGTCGGCGCGCGCTACGCGCTCGTCGTTCGGATGGGCAGGCGGTTCGCCCCGATGGAATACCGGGTGTCGGCGCTGGAGCCGATGCGCCGGGTCGTACTAACAGGCACGGGCTCGGGAGTTTCGGCCGTCGACGAAATCCGGTTCGAGCGATCGGGGACCGGNNACACGGCCGACATCCGGCTGGGCGGCCTGCTGAGGCTGGTCCAGCCGTTTCTCGGCGGCTCGTTCCGGAGGATCGCCAAGGACGCGCTCGCGGGAATGGAGCGAACTCTCGGCGAGATGGCGGCGCGAGAGACCGCGGCACGAGAGGCCGCGGGCTCGTGATTCGGGACGCGGCAGCGCCATCCGTATTCGCTTTCGCTGCGAACAGGAGGCGATGGAAAGCATGAAGGTTGCCGTAGTCGGTTCCGGGATCAGCGGTCTGACCGCTGCGTACGTGCTGAACGGCGAGCACGACGTCCGGTTGTTCGAGCGGGAGCCCACCGCGGGCGGGCACACGGCCACCGTTTCGATCGAGACAGATCGAGGACGCGTGGCGGTCGACACCGGCTTCATCGTGTACAACGAGACGACGTATCCGCTGTTNNTCGAGTACAGCAGCCGGGGGGCCGGTGGCTGGTTTCCGCGGCCCGGGACAATCCTGCGGCCCTCGCACTGGAACATGATCCGCGAGGTCCTGCGCTTCTACGGCGAAGCCCGCCGGCGCCTCGACTCGGGGGCGATGACGCGCGACACCCTGGGCGACTTCCTGGACCACGGCCGCTACGGCTCGGCGTTTCGGAACCACTTCCTCGGACCCGTGTCGTCTGCCGTCTGGTCCACGGCCGCCGATCGCATCCTCGAATTCCCGGCCGACTACCTGCTCCACTTTCTCGACAACCACGGCCTCATCGGCTATCCGAGCAAGGTCAGGTGGCGGGTCGTGAGAGGCGGCTCGAACGAATATGTGAAGAAGATGCTGGCCACACTTCCCGGTAGCGCCGTGCACCTAGACTCCGGCGTCGTGTCGGTCACACGGGACGCGGTCGGGGCCATCGTGACCACCGCCGACGGGGCCGCGGAGCGGTTCGATGCCGTTGTCATGGCCACACACGCAGACGACGCCCTGGCCCTGCTGGGCGACGCCGACCGTGCCGAACGCGAGGCGCTCTCGGGGTTCGACTACTCCCAGAACCAGGTCGTGCTGCATACCGACGAGCGAGTCATGCCGACGGCCGCACGGGCTTGGGCCTCCTGGAACGTGGACGTGGCCGACTGTCGCCGCCCCGGCGACGAAGTGACCATGACCTATCACATGAACCGGTTGCAATCGCTGCCCGGCCCCGAGCAGTACTTCGTCTCGCTGAACCCGAGGCGGGAGATCGAGGCCGACCGCGTGGTCGTTACCCGCCAGTTCAGCCATCCCATGTACACGTTCCGGACGCTCGATGCTCAGCGGGACCTCGGCTCAATCCAGGGCCGAAACCGGACCTGGTACGCAGGTGCGCACCTGGGCTACGGGTTCCACGAGGACGGCTGCCGCTCCGGCTACGAGGCCGCGGAAATGGTGTCGGCCTCGGTACAGGAGTCGGCGGCATGAGGTCGCACCTGCTCCAGGGCAAGGTCCGGCATCGCCGCTCCAGCCCATTCATCTACGAGCTCGAACACGACGTCTGGTACTTCGCGTTGGACCTCGACGAGGTGGACGAGGTGGCCTCGAAGCTCAGACTGGTGAGCCGGAACCGGCCCAACGTCCTTACCTTCCGCGACGACGACCACCTGGTCCCCCCGGTCGGATCGCTCGCGGAATCGGTGCGGGAGCACCTTTCGAGCCGCGGTGTCGACCCTGCGGACTGGCGAATCACCCTCGTCACAAACCTGCGCATCCTGGGCCACCTCTTCAATCCGGCCAGCTTCTACCTGTGCCGCGATGGGGCCGGCGAGCTTCGTGTGGTGATCCTCGAGGTGAACAACACCCACGGCGAGCGGCGGCTGTACACGCTTTCGCCGCAGCGACGAGGGGACGAGCACAGGGCCTCGATGGAGAAGGACTTCTACGTGTCGCCNNATCAACGAGACCGAGCACGGCTCGCCCGTGTTGACGGCCAGCCTGGTTCTCCGGCGCTTACCGGCGACCGATCGGGTCGTGGGCCGGCTCCTTCTGCGCTACCCGTTCGTGACCATCAAGACCATCGGCGGGATCTACTGGCACGCCCTGCGCCTGAGACTGAAGGGCGCGACCTTCCACCGCCACGGGTCGGCGGGGGCTCTCGCAACGATTGCCGCCGGCGTCCTGCCACCCGAATCGGAGACAGTTCGATGACAGCTCGAGTATCTGCCACAAGCAACGTATCCGAACGGCGGAGCCCGGCCCGGCTCTCCGCGCTCGAATCAGTGGCCTGGAGAACGGCGCTGGCCATGGCCTCGCGCATCCGGGTCGGCTGCCTGACCGTTGTGGAACCGGACGGCCGGCACCGCGTCTACGGCGACGCCTCCTCCGATCTCCAGGCCGAATTTCGCGTCCACGACAAGGCCGCGGTGCAGCGCCTGATCCTTCACGGCGAGATAGGTGCGGGCGAGGCGTACATGGACGGGCAGTGGTCGAGCCCGGACCTGGCGGCTCTTCTCTCACTGGCCGCGCTCAACCGCGAGGCCCTGGCCCTGTCGGGCGGCTGGTGGCACGCCATTACGCAGCTGCCGCGAACATTGCTGCATCGATCGCGGCGCAACTCTCTCACGGGCAGCCGCCGAAACATCGCCGCCCACTACGACCTCGGCAACGACTTCTACGGCCTGTTCCTCGACGAGACGATGACCTACTCGTCTGCAGTGTTCGAGTCGCCGGAGCAGCCGCTCGCCGACGCTCAGCGCAACAAGTACCGCCTCATCGCCGAAGGCGCCGGGCTTCGCCCGGGAATGCACGTCCTGGAGATCGGCTCGGGCTGGGGTGGCTTCGCGATCTACGCCGCGGGCCGGCTTGGTTGCCGCGTGACATCGGTGACGATCTCCGAGGCCCAGAGGGACCTCGCGGTGGAGCGGGTCAGGGCTGCCGGGTTGGAGGAGCTGGTGGATATCCAGCTGCGAGACTACCGCCAGATCGAAGGGACTTTCGATGCCATCGTCTCGATCGAGATGCTCGAGGCGGTGGGNNCAGACGATCGCCTTTCCGGACGTCGCCTACGAGCGGCAGAGGCGTGGGGCCAACTGGATCCAGCTCTACATATTTCCGGGCGGCCTGCTGCCGTCACTCTCGGTCATCGAGAAGTCGCTTCATCGGACGCGGCTCCTTGTGGCCGGCGTCACCGACATCGCGCCGAGCTACGTGCGGACACTGCGGGAGTGGCGCAGCCGTTTCATGGAGAACCTCGATGCGGTCCGGGCGCAGGGCTTCGACGCGCGCTTCATCAGGATGTGGGAGTACTACCTGGCNNAGAAGCGCGGCCTCTCGGACTGACCGCCGGACGGCTTTCGGCGCCGGCAGTCGCCGGTCAGCGGCGGTCGGCGTTGCCAGGCGCAAGGCTCAACGAGCGGGCGAACCGCTGCGCGTCGGCCAGCGAGTGGCAG
>PMBG01000103.1 GCA_003153755.1 Chloroflexota bacterium
ACGATCCGCTCCGGCCGGCCGCCGCTACTGCTGTCGAAGAGCCAGATCGACTCGGGCGTCGACGAGACGAACTACGAGAAGCTGCTCGAGGAGCACGGCCAGACCGCGTAGAAGAGGGCGGGGGGAGGGGCGTGCCGGAGCCACTGGATCGCAGTTGGGCCGAGACCGAGGACGAGGCTCGGCAGCCCAAAGGGTCTGATACGTCGCACTTACCAGCCGAACCCCACCGAGGGTGCGCGGGTTGCCTGGCGATTGTTCTCGTCCTGGGAGGCATTGCGGTCGGGCTTGGGCTGTTCGTCGCGTGGCAGAACTCGCAAGCCGCGTTCTACGGCGAGGCCAAGTCCCAGCTTCTCGCCATTCTGCTGCCGCGGGTGTGCGTGCCGCTGGGAATCGTCCTGGGACTCGTCTGGCTCGCCTACTTCCGCCCCGAGGAGCAGGCGATCGTCAAGGTTGGGTCGGTGTGTCTGTGCTACGCGGCTGTGATGGGGGCGCTCATCTGGGCTCCCTGGGTTCAGACTTCACCAACGACCTACGTGACGCCCGAGATCGTGGGTATCGTCGAGAGCACCGGGTACGCTCCCGGTGGCGCCTACAGCATCTTCCTGGAGGGCGGGAGGGTGCTCGCCGTCGAAGACGTGACCTTGCAGTCCGGTCAAACACAGAGCCCGGGCCGGTACAAGTCGCTCGCGGGGAACAGTATCGATGCCGGCGACTTTCTCCTCGCTGGTGATCATCCAACCTCCTGGTACGCAACCCTCGTCGAATTGGACCCGAGCTCATCGCGGACCGCGGCGGACAGGCGAGAATGGTGCATGTCGAGCATCCGAGGAGTCATCCGCCACGACACAGTGGATCTAGACATTGGCCTGCGTTTGAAGAGGGCAGACGATGCCTTCCTCTACAGACATGAGGGTGGTTTCGAGGGAATGGCCTGCGTCAACAAGTGGGGCGAGGTGACGGACATCATCACCTTTGACTACTAGCGCGACGTGAACGACTTCGCTCCGTTCAAGCTGAGGCGTGGGCTTGTTCGAATGCTCTCCGTGAACGACCGTGTCTGACCCCGGTGACAGGTCATGGGCGCAGACCGACGAGGAAGTCCGCGCGCCGCGACGGCAGATGCCTCCTCCGGCCGACCCGACGCCGTCCGAGTCCCATCCTGGTTGCGCAGGCTGCCTGACCAACGCACTCGTGGTCGGAGCCGTTGTGGTTGCGGTCGGCCCGATCGTCGCGTGGCCGGCGCTGCACCCGGGCCACTCCGGCGGTGCTGTATACCAGAGGGGCTTCGGCTTGCTGCTCGTGCTGGCCTGCGTGGCGCTGGGGTTGGCACTGGGCATCGTCTGGCTCGCCTTCTTTCGGCCGAGGATTCGGGACATCGGCAAGGTTAGCCTGGTGTGCCTGAGTTACTTGCTCGTGATGGGCTTGATGACGTGGGCGCCCTGGATTCCGCCTCGAACCTACGTCAGCCCCGAGATAGTGGGCATCGTCGCGAGTGCCGACTACGACCCAATAGGCGTCAACCACGTGAAGCTGGTGGACGGCCGGACGTTCGAATTGAGAGACGACTCTCAGGCGAACGGACAGCTGAGCGAAGCCGGGAGATACGTACCTCTGGCCGGACTGCCCGGCGCGCAAGTCGGCGACCTTCTCCTTGCCGGCGAGAGTCCAACGCCCTGGTACACCGCCGCGTCCGGACCATCCCCAGTTGTGAAAGACGCGTCCGACTGGTGCTACTGGTTCGACGCGACCGGAGTTGAGCGGCCGGACACAGTCGATCTGGATATGGGTTTGCGCCTGAAGAAGGCCGCGGCCTACCTCTACCCGTCGAATGGTGAGTTCGACAGCCATGTTTGCCTCAACCGCGAGGGCGAGGTGACGGAAATCTATAGAGACTACTAGAGGTGCTCGATGGCACGAACCTACTCACTCGGCCGCGTGCGGCGCGGCGTCAATCGACTCGTCAAGTTCATGCTCCGGCATGGGCTGGCCGGCGGGAACAACTACCTGCTGACCGTGGTGGGGCGCAAGACGGGCGCGCCGTACTCGACGCCGGTCACGATCGTGGAGATCGACGGGCGCCGCTATCTCGTGGCGCCGTACGGTGAAGTTGCGTGGGTCAAGAACGCCCACGTGGCCGGCAAGGTGACCCTAAGCCGGAAGGGCTCGTCGGAGGATCTGGAAATTCGGGCGGTGGATCCCGGAGAGACTGCGCCGGTGCTGCGTGCTTACGTCGACATCGCGAAGACCACGCGGCCGTTCTTCGAGGCGAAGTCCGGCGCACCGATCGAGGAGTTCGAGGCGATCGCCGCGGGTCATCCCGTCTTTCGGCTGGAGCCGGTCTCGGCCGCCTGATCGGCCGCTTCTTCGCCTGCTGTCAGTGGAACTCGCCGAACGTGCCGACCAATGGGATCGCGAAGGCTACGAGCAGCGCCGTGTTCAGCAACGCGTTGACGTAGGCGCGGTGAAATAGCGAACGGCCGGTGTCGAGCGGGAACCACAGGGCCAGGCTGCCTGCGATCGACCACCAGACCCAGGCCTGTTTCGACGCGAATCCGTTGGCGACCAGGATCGCCATCATCAGTCCCCAGCCGGCCATCGTGGCGAACGTGACGCTGTACGCCCACGCCTGGAACCTGCGGACCGTCGCGTCGGGCGTGGCGGACCAGAACGGCCGGTCCAGGATGCCGCCGACGAGAGCGAAGAGGGGAGTGCCGGCGATGAGCACCATCACTGCCCCGGCCAGGGCCATCGCCACGCTGAGGATCAGCAGCCAGACCCGGAAGAACTCGAACATGTAGCGCTCCCTTTCGTCGCGAATCCCCGGCGCGGTTGGTACGCTTGCCGTGAGAAGCCGCGCGTCCCTGCGATTAGTATGTATCGGTGAACAAATTAGTGTCAAACCATCCCGCGACACCGGAACCGTCTAGGCGCCAGCCCGGCCGTCCGCGCCAGATATCCGACGACGCCATCTACATGGCGGGCATGGCGGTGCTGATGGAGTTCGGGTCGGACGGGATAACACTCGCCCGGGTCGCGCAGGTGCTGGGCGTGACCGCCGCGGCGGTTCGGCAGCGGTTCGGGTCAAAACGCGGACTGCTCGTGGAGATGGCGCGGCGGAGGATCGACCAGACGGAGCTCCGGTTCGCCACCGCGCGCGCCGCCTTCACATCTCCGCTGGAAGCGCTCTACCAGGCGTTCACCGCGGAGCTGGATCAGATCGGCGCGCCGCCGCAGGTTGCCAACGCGTTCTCGGCGTACACGGACAACATCGGGGATGCGGATATGCGGGCCGCCTTCGCCACGGAGCTTGGGGTGATGGAGCGGCACATCGGCGAATTGCTGCGGGAAGCCGCCGACGCGGGGGAACTGAGCGGGCCCGTGACGCCGGCCCTTGTGTCGACGGTGCTGGCCGCGGCCGAGGGCACGATGCTGGTCTGGGCGCTGGTGCCGCGCGGCGAGCTGAAGGCACGCGTCCGCGAAGCCGTTGCGGTGGTGCTCGGGCTCGATTGAACCTTTCGACCCCCCGATTCCGTCAGGTAGGTCGCTCCGGGATGGAGTAGTCAAACTACAGAGGCGAATCGTGGTTGGGGAAGGAGCCTGGATGAGGGCGCTGACGATGCCGGCGGCAAGCGAGGCCGCGGCCTTNNGACGCCGAGGATGCCACGCAGGACGCGCTGGAAAAGGCCTGGCTGGCGTGGCCGAAGCTGCGGGAGACCGACCGTTTCGGAGCCTGGTTCGACCGCATAGTCGTCAACGTCTGCTACGACAGGCTCCGCGGGAGGCGCGTCGGTCGAGTCCTCGAGTTCGATGACGAGGTCGCAAGCATCCCTCACGCGAGGGACCCATTCCGCGAGGCGCTGGCTCGCGACGAGGTGGGGCGGCTCGTTCGGACGCTGCCGCCCGACCAGCAGATAGTCGTTGGTCTGCGCTTCTGGCGCGATCTGCCGCTGGAGGAAATCGCCGATCGGCTGCAGTTGCCGCTCGGAACAGTGAAATCAAGGCTCCACTACGCCATGAAGGCCCTGCGCACGGAACTGGACCGGCAGGGCATGGAGGGCGGACGATGACGTTCCACGACGATCCAGATCTCGAACGGCGTCTTCGCCGGATTGCCGAGACTCCAGAGCCTCCCATCCCGGGGTCGGTCTATCGCTACGCAAGCGAAGTGACAACCAGGGAGAGGGGACGTTCCATGCGTTCATCGATGAATCCATTCAAGGCCACGGTGTTTGCCACGGCCGGTCTGGCCGCGGCGGTAGTCATCGCGATCGCGGCCACGGGAGTCCTGCTGACGGTTCGCGGCGGCGGCGTCGGAGGGCAGACGGCGAGCCCGTCCCCGACGGCGATTGAGACCGCGGTCGTGTCACCGGCGATCGGCACCAGCCCAAGCGCGGCGCCCCAGTCGGCCGAACCCACGCGGACGGCAGGCCCGACCGCTTCTCCGTACGCCGGCCAGACCCTGATGGCGGGAGGCTTCAAGACGCCTGGTATCACGAACGGCTGGACCGGCTTCACGAAGACGGCCGTTTCGTCGTCGAGCACAAGCTTCCCAACGCGCATCGTTCAGTGGCGCGGCGGATATCTGGCCACCTCCGAGTACCGCCAGCCCGGTCCCGCCAACGGACTCTGGACGTCGCCGGACGGAGAGACCTGGACGCCCGTGACGGGGATCGGCGCGGGCAACGTGTTCGTCTCGGTGGCTCCCGGCGGGCTCGTCGCGGTCGGCGTGACGGTGGTATCCGACGTGCCGACCGCGACCGGCGACGTGTGGACCAGCTCTGACGGCATTACCTGGCATGACGCCGGCAAGTCGAAGCTGCCCGGGACGATCATCTCCATGGCAGGCACGACTGCCGGTGTCGTCGCGACGGTCGACGTGACGACGGCGGCAGGGAAGGGCGTCACCGACAACTACCAGGTCCTCTTTTCCACGGATGGCGTCAACTGGACCCGAGAGTCGGCGGCGGGCGGCATCCCGGTCGGTTCGAGCCAGGTGCCGCACGTTCAATCCGGCAATGGCCGGTTCTTCCTGATGGAGGTACCCGGCCCGATCGCGACCGCTCCCAACGTCAACGCCGTGCTGGTGTCGTCCACGTCGCCGCACGACGTGACCCTCTGGTCCGACGACGGGCGAACCTGGACGAAGTGCGGCGGGGAATACACCGGCCTGGCGACGAAGGTCGACTTCGGGCGGGACGGGCTGCTGATGGAGACGAACCTCGGCTCCGTGCCCGGTGGAACGGGACTGGCCCGATCCGCCGACGGCGGCAAGACGTGGCAGGTGGACGCCAACTTCGGCCCGCTCGGCGCGGCGCAATGCACAGGGGAGTGCGGCGTCGGAGGCGACGGCCAGATCGTCTCCAACGGCACATACTTCCTCGCGGTGAAGTCCGATGGNNCGCCGGTGCCGTGGGGCTTGGGTTCGATCGAGAACGGCACCATCGTCCTCTTCCCGCGCGGCGTGTCGGCGGCAACCTACGGCGCCGCGAAATGACCGTCGCTGCCGGGAGCTCGCGCGGCCCTGTGCTACGATCGGCGCCTTCGCGGCGTCGACCGAGAGGAGTAGCGTCGCCGGACGGCTAGAAGAGATCGGGGCCGCTTCGTAGAAGCACGGAGCAGGCTGCAAGCCCCGTAGCCGGACCGACGTGAACGTAGCTCGTGAGCCGCGCGGGAGGCGCCCGATAGCGCGCCGGAAAGGGCTTCGCCCACGCACCGCGATGAGCGGCGTGGCGGACGCGATGAGCGGCCGCCGGACGATGCCGAACCAGCAGGTGGTACCACGACCCGTTCGTCCGCTGGACGAGCGGGTCGTTTGATTGATGGACGGAGCAGGCAGTGGCGGACGCGGCGAAGACACCCCGAACATCGGAACCAGGCGAGCTTGCCAAGGCGTACCAGCCGGGCGAAGTCGAGATGGCCGTCTACCAGCGCTGGCTCGACGCCGACGTCTTCGCGCCCGACGGCAAGGGCTCGCGCGCCGACTGGACCAAGCAGTCGTTCGTAGTGATCCAGCCGCCGCCCAACGTGACGGGCTCGCTTCACCTGGGCCACGCCCAGCGCTCCACGGTGGAGGACCTCATGGTCCGCCACGCGCGCATGCAGCGGCGCCCCGCGCTCTTCCTGCCCGGCCTGGACCACGCTTCCATTGCCGCCCAGTACGTCCTGGACAAGATCCTCGCCGGCAAGGGCCAGACGCGCGCCAGCCTGGGCCGCGAAAAGTACCTCGAGGCCATGTGGGAGTTCGTCCGCGAGACGCGCACCACGATTCTGAGCCAGCAGCGTCGCGTGGGCGCCTCGCTCGATTGGGGGCGGCTGCGCTTCACGATGGATGAGGTGTCCGCAAAGGCCGTCCGAGAGGCGTTCCTGCGCCTGTACCGGGAGGGTCTCGCGTATCGCACCGAGGCTCTGATCCACTGGTGCCCCGGCTGNNTCGGACCTGGAGGTCATCCCGAAGGAGACGACGGGCAGCCTCTGGACGATGCGCTATCACCTGATGGATGAAGCAACTGGCAAGCCGGACCCGAACGCCTGGATTGCGGTTGCCACGACGCGCCCGGAGACGCTGCTCGGCGACACGGCCGTGGCCGTCAACCCGGACGACCCGCGCTACACGGCTCTCGTGGGACGCCGCGCGCTGGTTCCGTTCGTAGACCGCCCGGTGCCGATAATCGCCGACTCGGTCGTGGAGAAGGAGTTCGGGACCGGCGCGGTGAAGATCACTCCGGCCCACGATCAGAACGACTACGACACCGGCAAGCGGCACAACCTTCCGATGATCACCGTGCTCGACGACACGGCGCGCATCAACGAGAACGGCGCCGAGTTTGCCGGCCTTGATCGGTATGAGGCCCGCAAGCGCATCGTGGAGGCGCTGCAGCAGCGCGGCGACCTGGAGTCGGTCAAGGAACACGAGATGCTGATCGGACGCTGCCAGCGCTCCGACGACGTCGTGGAGCC
>PMBG01000143.1 GCA_003153755.1 Chloroflexota bacterium
CACATCGGTCCCGGCGCATACGGCGCGATCATGGTCCGCGAAATCGAGTAGGACTCAGCTGTTCATTCGGGCGATATGGTCACTGAGCCATCGATTCGTTTGGTGAATCGCCCGATCGGGTAGCTGAACGTTAGGCCGATCGGCCTCTGAGCCCATGACTTCGGGCTATGGCGTCGATTGGCAGCAGGACTATACTCGGGCCAATTGGAACCTGCGGTGCCGCTTTCCGGTTTCATCGGGAGGCCACCGTTACATCGTCGGGACCGCCGTGATGCGATCACACCCGCCGCACGAGTTGGGGCGGAAGGGCTGGTCGAATCTGACGTTGCGGTCGCGGCCATGGAGGGTATCCGGCCCATGGTGACCGAGAAGATCGCCGCCAAGATCAACCCCTGGCACGTAGCCCAGCAGCAGTTCGATCTCGCTGCCGAGCGCCTCCACCTCGACCCCGGACTTCGAAAGGTCCTGCGTGAGCCCCAGCGCGAGTTGACCGTCCATTTCCCGGTGAAGATGGACGACGGCACGGTTCAGGTGTTCACCGGCTATCGAGTCCAGCACAACCTCGGCCGCGGACCGGCCAAGGGCGGCATCCGCTACCACCAGGACGTATCCCTCGACGAGGTGAAGGCCCTGGCGATGTGGATGACCTGGAAATGCGCCGTGGTGGGCATCCCGTTCGGCGGCGGAAAGGGCGGCGTCATCGTCGACCCCAAGAAGCTGAGCATGCGCGAGGTGGAGGGCCTGACCCGCCGCTACGCCACCGAGATAAGCATCCTCATCGGGCCCGAGCGCGACATCCCGGCCCCGGACGTCAACACCACCTCCCAGACGATGGCCTGGATCATGGACACGTACTCCATGCACGTCGGCCATACCGTCCCGGCCGTGGTAACGGGCAAGCCGATCCCGCTGGGCGGCTCCGAGGGTCGTAACGAGGCCACTGCCCAGGGCGCGGTCTACACCCTCATCGACGCCGCGAACCACCTTGGGATGGACATCACCCACAGCCGAGTGGCAGTCCAGGGCTTCGGAAACGCCGGCGCCATTGCCGCGCAGCTGATGCACGCCCAAGGCTCCACCATCATCGCGGTCAGCGACTCCACCGGCGGCATCTTCAAGGCAGAGGGCTTTGACCCCAACGCCGTCCTCGCCTGGAAGAAGGAGCATCACACGGTCTGCGGCTTCCCCGGCACCAAGGACATCACCAACGCCGAGCTGCTCGAAGTCGACTGCGACATCCTCATTCCTGCCGCTCTCGAGAACCAGATCACGGCCGAGAACGCGCCGCGCATCAAGGCCCGGCTGATCGGCGAGGCCGCCAACGGCCCCACGACGCCCGAGGCCGACGACATCCTGTACAAGGCCGGCAAGTTCGTGATCCCGGACATCCTCTGCAACGCAGGCGGCGTCACGGTCAGCTACTTCGAATGGGTCCAGGACCTGGAGCGAGACTTCTGGGACGTGGCCCATGTCAACGAGAAGCTCCATCGGATCATGACCAGGGCCTTCTCGAGTACGCTCGAGATGAGCCTGACGGAGAAGGTCAACATGAGGACCGCGGCGTACCTGCTGGCAGTCCAGCGCGTCGCCGACGCTACCTCCGTCCGCGGGCTGTACCCGTAGACCGGTAACTCGTAGATCACTCAGGCCCCGGCGTTCCCCCTCACGCCGGGGCCTTTCTACGCTCACCGGCCAGTCGGCTCCGGCCGTCGTTGGCGGCTCCGCTCCTTCGCTCACGGACGTCTGAGTCCGCTCGCTGCGGTGCTCGCCGCCGCCTGGGCCGGATCCGCCGGGCCGGCGAGCTGAGGTTCGGGCTGGTTGGGGCTTCGGCGGCCGGGCCGGCGAGCTGGGGTTCGGACGGTTCGGGCTGGTTGGGGGTTCGGCGGCCGGGCCGGCGAGCTGAGGTTCGGGCGAGCGACCGGGCCCGGGAGGTTCCGCGGCCGGCATCCGGCACCTCGAGGCGGTTCCTCCAGGATGCCAGTGGTATTTGCGCGGCGGGACGAATCGAGCTGCGGAGGCGTCCTCCCGGGCGCATTCCTTGCAGAACGCCAATGGCGGCGGACATCCAGCTGAGAATCGGGCGACTCGGGCCACCGATGCTTCGTCCGTGCCAATGGTGTTGGAATTGTGGAAGGAGTGGGCCGGGAATGGGCGCCGGGCGGCTGCGGCCGGGGCGGGCCCGGCGACACCCCGCCCGATAGTGCCGGCTGTCTGCCGCCCGAGCCACGGCGCGATCCGGCGCCCGAGCGCACGCTCGGTGCTACGATCCGCGGGCTGACGACACCGCCTGTTACCCGGCACCACGGGTTAGGAGCACCATGCTCGACCACGAAGAGAAATTCCTGTTCAAGGAGGAGACGCTCCATCTCGCCAACGTGCTGGCGGAGCCGGGCGTGCTGGACAACGTCGAGGACCTCCTCACCGACGTGATCACGAGCCCGCGGTTCGACTCGGAGGTCTTCACGCTCGAGCGCTCGCTGCAGGTCATGTTGGGTGCCCGGGCCGGCGCGACTCTCGTGGGGCTGCTCACGGTGACGCCGGAGGTCTTCGAGGAGACGGCCGAGGTCCGCATCCCGCCCGAAGTCCAGGAGCGGATGGTCGCCTGGCGGGCTCGCTTCGGCCTGGCGATCGACAATGCGCTCAACTACCTGAACAACCCCGACGGCATCCAGGGCCA
>PMBG01000004.1 GCA_003153755.1 Chloroflexota bacterium
CGCGGGAACAGCACGCCGTTGCGGTTGAACGGCAGATAGGCGTTCTCGAGCTGGTGGAAGGTCTTGAAGTCGTACGTGTACCCGATGCCGATCGTGGGGCCGTGGTAGCCGTTGCACCAGGTTACGTAGTAGCGATCCTCGATCCACACCACGCGCGGGTCGTACGCGTGCTCGAACTTCTCCTGGATCTCGGCGACTCGTCCGTCGGAGGCCACCCACTCGATCGTGGCCTCTTCGATCTCCCAGTTGATGCCGTCGGCGCTTCGCCCGGTGTGGAGGTTCATCTGCCGCGTGGTGTCGTCGATGCGGAAGACACCCGCGAATGCGCCTTCGAACGGCACAACAGCCGAGTTGAAGATGCTGTTGGAGCGGGGGAGAAGGTCACGCGGGATGATCGGGTTCCGGCTCGACCGCCACAGAGGTGCCGAATTGCCGGCAGGACGGTCTTCCCACGGAAGTCCGGGGAGGGCGGCGGCAGCAGGAATCTGGTCCAACGACTTCATCGAGGCCCTCTAGCTATGCCGTTTGAGGATCGAGCTGACGCGCGGTGTCGACTTCGACCGGCGTAGCCACCGGCCGCAGGGCTCGTGTCGACTCGCGTTCCACAAGGGTCGGCCGGAGGGATGTCTGCGTCACGCACTCCTTGTCGACCTCCAGGCGATGCGACAGGAGCGTGACCGCGAGCCGGCCCATGCCCAGCTTGTCGACGGCCATGGTCGTCAGCGCGGGAGAGATGAACTTCGCGAGGTCGATGTCATCGAACCCCACCACCGACAGCTGGTCGGGCACCACGATGCCCTCCTGCCGGGCCGCCTGCAGGAAGGCGACCGCGACGAGGTCGTTGGCGACGAAGAGGGCGGTGATCTCGGGATGGGCCTTGACGAATTCGATGCCCACCGCGGCAGCCGCCTCCGGGAGCCAGTACTGGGCGTCGATGAAGCAAGGGGTGAGCTCCTGCTCGGCCATCACCTGTTCGTAGCCGCGGCGCCGCTCGAGGATGCTCGGGTATGCCTGCGGCTCGGTCGCCAGTATCGCGATCTCGCGGTGGCCCAGCGACACCAGGTGCTGGACGGCGGTGCGCGCCCCGCCGACGTTGTCCATGACCACCGAGTCGAAGAGGTCATCTTCCGCGTATGCATCCACGAGGATGGTGGGCGGCGCGGCGCGGAAGGTGGCTGCGGTAGCCGGCGAAAGGTGCGCACCGGCGACGATCAGCCCGTCGCAGGTTCCGTTGGTGACGATGCGCGGCAGCTCGATCGGGTACTGGTGCAGGTCGACCGGCATCGTCGCGAGCATCAAGTCCATGTGGTGGCTACGGCAGCTTCCCTGGATCCCCGCTATGACCGGCGCGTAGAAGCGGTTGGCCTCCTGAACGCCGCCGTGATCCGGGTTGATCACCAGGCCGATGGTCATCGGGTTCAGGTGCTGACGCGAGACGCCGTCCACGGGCCTGTAGCCCAGCGTCCGAGCGGCTTCCAGCACGCGAGTGCGCGTCGCCTCGGACACGCCGGGCTTTCCTCTGAGCGCGAGAGATACGGCCGCGGGCGACAATCCCACCGCGGCGGCGACATCGGCCAGAGTTGCCGTCTTGTGTCCAACTCTATTGGGCACGCTCGCTCCCAGGAAGTACTGAAGGTTTAGTGAATGTTATCAGCCGCCCCAACGGCACGTCAATCGAATTCACAGGCGCAAAAACGGGCATTTTCGGCATAAAGCGGCCCATCGAGTGACCTTTCGTGGCACCAGGCGGTCCAAACGACACCAGAACGCTTGAGCCTTGAGTCACTTTCAATAAGCCTTGAGTTAGTTTCGAGATTGACAGTCCATTTGGCGTGGTCTACTGTCGGGAGCGCCGATGCCCGTCCCCGTCACAAGGGGCGACCCACGGCCGGCGTTCTGGCAAAAGCCATGCGGGGCGACCAGCGTGCCTGAGTGTGGTCAGGCCCAACGCGCTGAACCTGCGCTCCTCATGGGGAAGGAGGAAAGGGAAGCTAATGGGTAAATCTAGGATCCTGGCCCTGTTGGCCGTAGCCGTTCTGATCGGCTCGGCGTGCAGCAACTCGAGCACGTCGCCTTCGGCGGCTCCCGTGAGCACGGGCAACACCCCTGTCGTCACCCCGGCAGCGTCGGCCACGCCGGCTGCCTCGGCGGCCGCGGATGTGAACTCGTACCCGCGCGCGCAGACCCTGTACACCACAGGCAAGCAGTGGGGCGCCCCCTCTACCTGGAACCCGCTCGATCCGAACGCCGCGATGGGCGTCGTGGGCCTCCAGTACGAGACCCTGTTCCTGTACGACCCGCTCAAGGACGTCTACACCCCGTGGCTCGCCGCAGCGGCCGGCACCTGGGATGACGCCAAGACGACCTACACCGTCAAGGTCCGCACTGGCGTGAAGTGGTCCGATGGCAGCGATTTCACTGCCGACGACGTCGCCTTCACGATCAACCTGGGCCTCACCATGAAGTCGCTCGGCTCCAGCCTGCCGCAGGCCGGCCTGACGAGCGCGACCGCGTCTGACAAGACGACCGTCGTCGTCAAGTTCAGCGCGAGCCCGGCGTACCAGGAATGGGCGCAGTGGCTCTACAACTCCCCGATCGTCCCCAAGGCGATCTGGAGCAAGGAGACCGACGCCACCATCCTGAAGAACACCAACTGGAACGGCGTTGGCACCGGCCCCTACACCACGAAGGCTCACGCTGACGACCGCATGGTCTGGCAGAAGAACCCGAACTGGTGGGCCAAGGCTGCACTGAACCTGGAAGTCAAGCCGCAGTACATCGTTGACCTCGTCAACGGCGCCAACAGCGTTGCTCTCGGCCAGCTGCTTCAGGGTGGCATCGACCTTTCGAACAACTTCCTCCCGGGCGTCGCCTCGGTCGTCTCCGGCGGCTACGGCGTCACCACCTACTTCCCGTCGACTCCGTACATGCTCGCCGGCAACACGGCCGTGCTCGTCCCGAACACGACCAAGAAGCCCCTTGACGACGCCGCCTTCCGCAAGGCTCTTGCCACCGCGATCAACGTTGACGACATCGTCAACAAGGTCTACGGCCAGATCGTCGCCAAGTCCGACCCGACGGGTCTTCTCCCGTACTTCAGCAAGTACATCGACGCCAACCAGGTCAAGGCGCTCGGAGTCACCTTCGACACCGCCAAGGCCAAGGCCATGCTCGCCGCCGCCGGCTACAAGGTCGGTAAGGATGGCTTCGTGACCAACAAGGATGGCTCTGCCCTCAAGCTCAAGCTGGAAGTCCCGGATGGCTGGTCCGACTGGATGGCCGCCGAGAACTCCATCGCCGCGAGCGCGAAGGCCGCAGGCATCAACATCGATCCTCAGCACCCCGACTACAACACCGTAGTGGCAGACCGCAACCGCAAGGACGACGGCTCCGCCCCCGCGTTCGATCTGATCATCAACAACGACGTTCAGGTCGGCAACACCCCGTGGACGTGGTACGACTACGTCTTCCGCCTCCCGCTTCCGAACGGCGCGGCCGAGAACCGCAACTTCGAGGGCTACAAGAACGACGTCGCTTGGGCACTCGTTCAGAAGCTCGACAAGACCCCGGTTGACGACCTTGCCACCATGAAGACCATTGCCAGCCAGCTGCAGAAGATCCAGCTCACCGACGAGCCGATCATCCCGCTCTGGTACAACGGCATCTGGTCTCAGGTCAACAACTCGGTTTGGACCAACTGGCCGTCCGACAAGGGCAACCAGGTCCTGCCGGCTACTTGGAACGGTTACTGGCAGATGGGCGCCGTGCTCATGCTGACCCAGATCACCGCAGTCCCGCCGGCCAAGTAGGCTCTCGCTCTCTCGGCCCCTCCCTCCGAATAAGCCCGGGGGGAGGGGCTCTTCTCTGACCGCGACAACGGCCTCCAGGAGATGTCGTGCGACGCTACTTTCTGCGGAAGCTCCTGACCTACTTAGTAACGTTCTTCATAGCGGCGACGATCGACTGGTTGATCCCGCGGATGATGCCGGGCAATCCGATTGCCAGCCTCGTCACACGATCCTGCACCGGCTGCTCGCCGGAGTTCGCGCAGGCGATGGTGACGCACTACCAGAACTTGTTCGGTCTCGACAAGTCACTGCCTGAGCAGTTCATCGGTTTCTGGGTGTCTCTAGTCCAGGGTGACTTGGGACTCAGCATCTACGGAAACGGCCGCCCGGTTGCCAGCATGATCATGGGCGCGGCCCCGTACACCCTCGCGGTGCTTGTTCCGGCCATCCTGCTCAGCTGGATCATCGGCAATACAGCGGGCGCGATCGCCGCCCGCCGACGCTGGCTCGACAACACCGTTCTGCCTGTCGGCTACGTCCTGACCGCCACGCCGTACATGTGGCTCGGGCTCGTCGTCGCGTTCGTACTCAGCTTCCAGCTGAGGTGGTTCCCGATGTCGCTCGGGTACAGCCAGAATCTCGAGCCCTCCCTAACGATCGATTTCTTCTTGGACTTGGTCAGCCACTGGATCATGCCCTTCATGTCGCTCTTCCTCGTGATGTTCGGAGGCTGGGCGATCGGCATGAGAAATATGATCATCTACGAACTGGAGTCGGACTACAGCCGCTACCTTGAGGCGTTGGGGGCGCCGCAGGGGTTGATCCGCAATTACGCGTTCCGGAACGCCATGCTGCCTCAGATCACCGGCCTCGCCCTTCAGCTGGGCGTGATCGTCGCCGGCTCGCTCGTTACCGAGATCGTGTTCCAATACCCGGGCGTGGGTCAGCTGGTCTTCAACGCCATCAAGAGCGAGGACTACTTCCTGCTGCAGGGGATCTTCTTGTTCATAATCATTGGCGTGTTGGCTGCCAACTTCATTGTTGACATCGTCTACGTGATCGTGGACCCCCGCACTCGTGTGGCGATGAGAGGAGGCACGGCATGACCGCGGCTACTCAGTCGACCACGACCGATGGGGCGGATCCATCAGCCGTCGCGACTCCCGGCCCCGCGAAGCGAGCCAGAGGCGACGTACTCTTCTTCGCCCTTCGTTCGAAGAAGTTCCTTATCTCAGTATCGATCCTGACCGTGCTGGCTTTGGTAGCCATCTTCGGTCCGATCATCGACAGTACGGACCCGTACGCGCAGCTCGGGTTCCCGTTCCAGCCGCCGAGCGGCGATCCCGGAAGCCTCTTTGGAACGGACTACTTCGGCAACGACGTCTTCGCCCAGTTCGCCAACGGACTGCGTGCGACGTTCTTCGTCGGTTTCCTGGGTGGCGGGCTTGGCGCGCTGATCGGGATGGTGGTCGGTTTTGTCGGCGGATATATCGGAGGCTGGGTCGACGAAGTCCTGGCCGTGTTCACGAACATCCTGCTCGTCATCCCGACTCTGGCCGTTCTGCTCGTCATCGCGTCCTACCTGCCGTCGGAGCTCCGCGGCGTGCCCTTCGAAGCCATCTTCATCGGACTCACCTCGTGGCCCTGGGCCGCGAGAGCCATTCGAGCCCAGACGTTCTCGTTGCGGTCGCGTGACTTCGTCGACCTCGCGAAGCTGAGTGGGCGCCGAAGCTGGAAGATCATCGCCTTCGAGATCGCGCCCAACATGAGTTCGTATCTCTTCCTGACGTTCATTCTTCTCTTCGGTGGCGCGATCCTCATCGGCGCCAGCCTGGACTTCATCGGCCTCGGGCCCCACGACGGGATCACGCTCGGACTGATGATGTACAACGCGGTCGCCTGGGGCGCCCTCACACTCGGCTGGTGGTGGTGGTTCATTCCGCCGGGCATCGGCATCATGGCCGCGGTCGGGTCCCTCTACGTCATGAACGTGGGCCTCGACGAGATCTTCAACCCCAAGCTCAGGGAAATGTGACCCGATGAGCCTTCAGGTTACAGACCTTCGGGTCTACTACCGAACCCGGGCCGGCGACGTCAAGGCACTCGACGGCGCGACCTTCCAGATCGCCGACAAGGAGATCATGGGTCTCGCCGGGGAGTCGGGCTGTGGCAAGAGCACTCTTGGAAACAGCCTGATCCGCCTCGACGGCCGCATGAAATACATCTCCGGAAACGTAAACCTCGACGGAACCGATCTGCCCATCTGGGACAAGGACGAGATGGTGCAGTACAGGTTCCGCGAAGTCTCCGTGGTCCCGCAGTACGCCATGAGCGCGATGAACCCCACCAGGAAGATCGGAAAGATGGTTGCCGACCTGGTGGAATCGCGCGGCATGAAGTTCGGCGAGATCAAGGACGAACTGACGCGGCGTATCGACCTTGTGGGTCTCGACCAGGACGTGCTCACGCGCTATCCGATCGAACTCTCAGGCGGCATGAAGCAGCGCATGGTCATNNCTGATCGCCGACGAGATCACGTCCGCGCTCGACGTATCCACTCAGCGTGCAGTTGCCGAGACCCTGGTCAGCTTCCGCGACCACGGCTTCGTCAAGAGCATGATGGTGATCACGCACGACGTCTCGATCCTTTACCAGATCGCGGACTCGATCATGATCATGTACGCGGGTAAGCTGGCTGAGAAGGCGCCCACTGCCACGATCATTCAGAAGCCTCTGCACCCGTACACGCAGGCGCTCGTCAACTCACTTCCCGAAGTGGGCGTGCGGTACAAGGACAAGAAGCTGGCCGGCATTCCGGGCAGCCCGCCTTCGCTCCTCAAACCGCCCACGGGATGCCGTTTCCGGGCTCGCTGCCCGCTGGCATTCGCCAAGTGCGCCGAAGAGCCGCCGTTCGTCAAGGTCGACACAGACCATTCGGTCGCCTGCTGGAAGGTCCCGGGAACCGATGCTTAGTCTCAACAGGGTCTCCAAGGTCTACAAGGTAGGCACGTTCGGCGGCAAGGACCTGGTCGCCGTTCGAGACTGCACATTCGACGTCAGCCCCGGCGAATGCGTCTCCCTCATCGGGGAGAGCGGTTCGGGCAAGACGACCGTCGGAAAGATGGTCCTCAAGCTGATCTCCATCAGCAAGGGCTCCATTACCTACGACGGCGCGGACGTGGCCTCCGTCAAGGGCGGCGGCGATGTGAAGTCGTACTACGGGCACGTCCAGGGCGTCTTCCAGGATCCGTTCAGCTCGTACAACCCGATCTTCAAAGCGGATCGCGTCTTCGACCTGATCCGCCGCGAATACTTCCCCGGCATGGCGGCCGCGGAGTGGCGAGACAAGGTTGAGGCGGCGCTTCGGAGCGTCACCCTGGACCCGAGCCAGGTGCTGGGCAAGTACCCGCACCAGCTCAGCGGCGGCCAGCTCCAGCGTCTGCTTGTGGCTCGGGCGCTGCTGCTGGACCTCAAGATCCTCGTCGCGGACGAGATCATCAGCATGCTCGACGCTTCCACTCGGATCGACGTCCTGAACCTGCTGGCCGATCTCAAGAGCCGCGGCGTCGGAATCCTGTTCGTAACCCACGACCTCTCGCTGGGCAACTACATCAGCGAGCGGACCGTGATCCTCAGGCGCGGCTCCATCGTGGAGATGGGCGCCACGGACAAGGTGTTCGGACAGCCGACTCACCCCTACACCAGGATGCTGATCTCGTCAGTTCCGCAGCTCCACAAGAAGTGGTCTCAGATCGAGGCCGAGATCGGGGATCCGGTCGTGAAGGGCGCCTCGTGCCTCTTCCACGACGCCTATCCGACCGCCGGCAAGAACGGCATCTACGCTCCGACGGACCCAACCCTGGTCAAGATCGAGGACGACCACTTCGTTGGCTGCTTCGATCTCGACAACGAGAAGGTGGGGATCCTCGCGGCATAGGGCCGCATCGGTTGTGCTTTCGCGCATTTCGAACGAACCGCGCTCCTTTGGAACGCGGTTCGTTCTTTTTGATTCGGGCCGGCGGACGATGACCTCAGCGGGGTGCCGGACGGCTCGGCAGTTGGGTGCAAGAGATCGGTGCCCGGGTGCGGGTCGGCCCTCCGAATCGGTGAGTCGCTCCGTTATGGTTCACCTGTGGCACTAGTGAGAGCACTCCAGTCGCTTGCGAGTCTGGTTCGCGCGCCGGCCGTGGCCCGGTGGATGCGTGTGATCGGTCCCGCCTGGATCGTCATGCTCGCCGATGTGGACGCCCCGAGCGTGATCACTGCCGGGCAGGGCGGTACGGATTCCGGATACGCGCTTCTGCTGCCCGTATTCGCGGTCGTGCCGATTCTCTTCGTCGTACAGGAGATGACGGCACGACTGGCGCTGGCTACGGGAAAGGGCCACGCGGAGCTCGTCATGGACCGCTACGGCGCTCGATGGGCGGCCGTCTCCGTGCTCGGCATGGCCGTCATCAACTTCGTTGCGTATGTCGCGGAATTCGCAGGCATCGCCCTCGGGGCGCGGATCGTGGGCATTTCGGAGCCGGTCGCGATCCTATGCGCCCTGGCCATCCACGCCGCGATGGTCCTGACAGGTGGATACACCTGGTTTGAACGGTTTGCCCTGTTGCTCTCGCTTGCCCTGTTCAGCTTCGTGGTGCTGGCAGTGGCAGGGCGTCCCGATCTGGGCCATCTGGTGTCGGACCTGAGCCCATTCCCCGCCGACGTCCCACATGACTATTTTGCGCTGGTCGTGGCCATGATCGGCGCTTCGATAATGCCCTGGATGCTCTTCTACCAGCAGTCGGCGAGCGTCGACAAGAAACTCAAGCGCGAGGATCTGAAGGGGACGCGCGTGGAAACCCTGGTGGGCGCGATCGCCAGCCAGGCATTGATGGCCGCGATCGTCATCGCCGCGGCCGCCGCCATGAAGTCGGCGCCCGCCGTGCCATCGTCGGCAACGAACCTCGCCGAACTTCCGGAGGGACTTGCCCGCCTGGCCAACAGCGGCCCGGGCTGGCTGATCGCGGTGGGGCTCATCGGCTCAGGCTTGCTCGCGCTCGTGGTCGTGTCGCTCTCGGCGGCATGGGGAGTAGGGGAGTTGATGGGTTGGCCTCGGAGCCTGAACCTCAAGCCCAGCCAGGCCCGCCACTTCTACGCGATGATGTTCGTGGAGGTCGTCCCGGCAGCGCTCGTCGCACTCCTGTCGCGCGATCTGGTGCGCCTGTGTATCGGGGCGATGGTCTTCAACGTCGTCGCGCTGGCCTTGCCGCTCGCGTTCCTGGTCAGACTCACGAGCGATGCCGAACTGCTTGGGGATCTCGTCAACACGCGACGTCGCACGTGGATTCTGTGGGCGGTCACGGCCGGGCTGCTCATTTGTGGCCTCTACGGGATGTTCCAGTACCTGACATAGAAGCGCGCTTCGGGCCGGCGCGATTCGCCACAATGGGGCGGTGATGTCCGGGCTGCCGGTTGCGGCCCGATCGGGTGGCCGTAGGAGGGCGTCGTAGGAGATGCGGGTGCAGCAGGCAGACCGTCGCGGCAGGCAATCCACGGCCTTGCGTACCACGCACGTCTCGAGGGCGGCACTCGCCGCCGTAGTCGGGTTCGCGCTGTTCGTCGCCACTCTGCTCGCCGGTGCCGGTGCCGGTGCCGGTCCGGTGGCACCGGGCGTGGCCGCTGCCGCCGAGCCCACGAGGTCGCCCTTCATCGAGGGACGGCACGTCTACGACTACGGGCATCTGATGTCTCCCGCCGCCCTAGCGAGAGCCGAGACCCTGGCCGCTCGGATCGAGGCCGACGGAGGGGGCCGGGTCGTCGTGTACACCGCCGACGTGCTGGATCTGCCAGGTCCGGCCGAACTGGCCGTGTCCTGGAACGTAACCGGGCTACTACTGACGGGCTGGGACGACTTTGGGGAGGCGACCCTGGGTGCCGGGCTGACGGCCAAGATGCCGGACGGCACGGCGAAGTTCATCGACAGCACCTCGTCCGTGCTCACTTCGTTCGAGAGCTGGGCGACCGGCACTCTTGCCCGGGTCGAGGGGCTCATCAGCGGGAAGCACGTCTTCGACGGCACAGGTGTTCTGGATGCCGCCGCGCTCGCCCACGCCGAGGCCTCCGCGAGTGCGCTTTCCGCCAAGATCGGCATCCCCGTTTACGTGGACATCGCGTTTGGGGAGGCATCCAATCCCGAAGGCACGGCCTACTGGAACAGCGATTTGAACGGCGGCCTTGGAACGTCGCTGGTGATCGCGCTGGCTGTTGCGGACGGGCAGATCGGTGGGCACGTCGAAGCGGCGACCGCCTACTCCGAGGCCTACATGACGGGCGGGCCCTGGTCCGGCGACTCTCTGTGGTCTGAGGTGGCCCCGCAGGGCGACGTGCAGGCGGAGTTGCTGCGCGCGATCGATTCCGTCGGAACTCCCATCGATCCCGTTGCCGCCTTCAACTCGGTGGTGGACGCCGGCAAGGCGTTCGCCGGGGACGAAAGGAACCAGCGATACAGCGCCGGCGGACTGCTGATTGCCGTACTTGCTCTCATGGCATTCTGGTTGGACCGGCGCCGGCGCCGGCGAGACGCCGGTTACGGCGACGACGACTCGGTGCTCCTGCCCGCGCCGCCGGCAGACATGACGCCTGCCCTTGCGGCCCTGGTGGCCGCGCCGCTCAATACGACCCGGGCCGTCACCACGGCCCTCCTGGATCTGGCCGCCCACGGTTACATCGCCTTCTATCAATCTGCCACGCCGCTGGGACCCACGGGTGCTATCAAGGTCATGTCGGGAGTAGGGAATGGGGGCCATGCTTCTGCGACGCACGGGCCCGCCCTCGACCGGCCACTCGGGCCGGCCGAGACGATGCTCCTGGACGGCCTGCGCGCCGCCGCTCGGAACGGGTCGGGGCTTTCCGGCAGCGACTTCGCCGAGCTGCGGCCCTTGTTCGAGCAGACGGGCGAGCAACTCGAACGGATCGCCGGCGAACGTGGCTGGTTGCGCCTGAGGGCGCGCTCCATTTCTCTGGTCTGGGGCGCGGCCGGCCTCCTGCTGCTGGCCGGGGCGGGAGGCGCGGCATACATCCTTCAGCCGGTCGCGGCGGCATCGCTGGGTGTCGCTGGACTGGCCATCCTGCCGCGCGCCATGCGTATGCCGCTGCCCGTACGGACCCGCGACGGACAGATGACCTCGGCAATGGTGGACGCGTATCGCCGCACGTTGAGGAGAGCGCTCGCCGGAGGCCGAGGAAGCATTCCGCCCTGGCTGGCCAACGCCGAGGAGGCTGCTCTGTGGGGCTACGCCTGGGGGTTGGAGGGTGAAGTGCAGGCATTCGTCGCCGGGAATGTCTCGGCTGCGCTCACAGGCGCGGGCGTGGCGGGTCTGGACTACGCGGGGTCGCAACCAGCCGGCCTGCGGTCCATGTCCGTCGTGCTGGGCGGCATGTACTCGAGAGGCCCGGCCCGGCCGATCGGTCTGGACACGGACGCGATTGCCGAGACGCTTGGAGGCTTTGGGCAGGCGATGGAGGCGCAGTCGTCGCGCCGTGCCGGCCCAGACGGCCCGGCAGGATAACCCGAGGATGCGCCAGACGCGTCCTCGGCCGGTTCGGCAGGCGGGGTCTTGCGGATAAACCTATCTCCGGAGACACTATCGGGGCTGGACGACCGCTGGACCAGAGCGGAACCGGCTCGTCAGCCCCAATGTCGCTGCCGGGTATTCCTACGGCGCGACTGCGGAAGGGCTGGAACCATGGCTAGAACCCGTGTCGTCATCATGGGGGCCGCCGGACGCGACTTCCATGACTTCAACGTGGCCTATCGCAAGGATCCCAGCGTGGAAGTTGTGGCGTTCACCGCCGCGACGCAGATCCCGGGGATCGCCGGGCGCGTGTATCCGCCGGAGCTTTCGGGCGAGCTCTATCCGAAGGGCATCCCGATCTTCGCCGAGTCGGAGCTCGAGAAGGTCATCGCCGATCTGAAGGCGGATCTCGTGGTCTTCGCGTACAGCGACGTTGCCCATGAGCATGTGATGCACGTAGCCAGCCGCGTGCTCGCCACCGGCGCCGACTACGAACTGCTCGGGCCGACCCGCACCATGATTGCCAGCACGAAGCCGGTGGTTGCGACGGGCGCCACGCGGACGGGCGCCGGAAAGAGCCAGACCACTCGATACCTTGCCGAGCTCCTGGAGAAGCAGGGGCTCAAGGTCGTGGTCGTGCGTCACCCGATGCCGTACGGCGATCTCGTCGCACAGCGCGTGCAGCGGTACGCCACTTACGCGGACCTGGACCGCCACGACACCACGATCGAGGAGCGCGAGGAGTACGAACCGCATCTCGACGCCGGCCGCGTTCTGTACGCGGGCGTGGATTACGCGGCGATCCTGCGCCAGGCCGAAACCGAGGCCGACGTGATCCTCTGGGACGGCGGCAACAACGACTTCCCGTTCTACCGGCCGGACCTTTTCGTCGTGGTGGCGGACCCGCTTCGCGCGGGCCACGAACTGCATTTCCATCCGGGTGAGACGAACATCCGCATGGCCGACGCGGTCGTGATCAACAAGGTCGACTCGGCGACGCCCGAGCAGGTCGCCGAGGTCCAGGCGGACATCGCGGCGATGAACCCGCGGGCGCGTGTCATTCTGGCCCGCTCGGCGCTGACGCTTCAGGGCGGCAGCATCGCGGGCAAGCGAGTCGCCGTGGTCGAGGACGGACCGACGCTTACACACGGTGGCATGACGTACGGTGCCGGCATCGTCGCCGCGCGGCGGTTCGGGGCGGCCGAAGTGGTCGATCCCAAGCCGTACGCCACCGGCGAGCTCGCCGCGACGCTGGCGAAGTACCCGGCGCTCGACAAGCTGCTGCCCGCCATGGGCTACGGAGCGGGTCAGATGCGCGAGCTGGAGGACGCCTTGAACGCCATGCCCGCAGATCTCGTGCTCTCGGCAACCCCTATCGATCTCACGCGCGTGCTCAAGCTTGCGAAGCCGGTTGTCCGAGTGCGCTACGAGCTCGAGGAGCTGGCGGCCGACGCGGCCGTGCACGGGCACACGAACCTCACCGACCTCCTCGCTCCGATCGTCGAGCGGGCACGAGCCGGCTCTGCGTCGGGACCGAACCGATAGCCGGAGAAGCCGCAATGACGCGCCACCTTCTGACCCTGGATTCTCTCGGCCGAGACGGGATACTCGTCAATCTCGAACTGGCCGCCCACCTCAAGAGCATCAAGGGGATGGCACGAGATACGCTCGCCGGCGGGCGGCTCGGGCTGATCTTCGACAAGCCTTCGACGCGAACCCGGGTGAGCTTCGAGACCGCGGCCTTCGGCCTCGGCATGCTCCCGATAACTCTGCGGCCCGACGAGCTGCAGCTCGGCCGCGGCGAGACCGTTGCGGACACCGCCCGGGTCCTGTCGCGCTACCTCACCGCGCTGGCAATTCGCACCTTCGAGCAATCGCGTGTGGAGGAGCTTGCGCGCCATTCCACGATTCCGATCATCAACGCGCTCACGGACGACCACCACCCGTGCCAGGCTCTGGCCGACGTCATGGCGCTACAGGAGGAATTCGGCGATTTCGCCGGTCTTCGCGTCGCGTTCATCGGCGACGGAAACAACGTCTGCCACTCGCTGATCCAGGCCGCGGGCTATCTGGGCTTCACGCTCGCCATCTCGACCCCCGCGGGATTCGAGCCAAAGCCGGAGATCGTGGCCGGGGCGCGCGCGAACTGCGAAGCGAACGGCGGCGGCATCGAAGTGGGTCACGACGTGCGCGAGGCGGTCCGCGGCGCGGATGCCGTCTACACGGACGTCTGGGCGAGCATGGGCCAGGAGAAGGAGCGCGAGGAAAGGGCTCGCATCTTCGCCGGCTACCGAGTCGACGCCGCTCTCATGTCCCTCGCGTCGAGAAGGGCGATCTTCCTCCACTGCCTGCCGGCTCATCGCGGCGACGAGGTCACCGACGAGGTGATCGACGGGCCGCAGTCACGCGTCTGGGACGAAGCCGAGTACCGGTGGTACACCGAAGAGGCGCTCATCTACCAGCTCGTTACGGGCGAGGAGCGCTGGACTTGACCAGGCTCGCGATTGCCCTCGGCGGCAACGCGCTGATCCGCCGGGGCGAGCCCGGTTCCACGGAGGTCCAGCGCCGCAACCTGGTGGCTGCGGCGCGGGCCCTCGTCACTCTGGCGGAGGGCAGTCGTTCCGAGATCGTGATCACCCACGGCAACGGGCCGCAGGTGGGCTTCCTCGCGATCGGCGCGGAGATGGCGTCGTCTGTGGTCCCGGCGCCGCCGTTGGATGTACTCGGCGCGGAAACGCAGGGCCAGATCGGGTACCTGCTGGCTCAGGCTCTGGACGACGCGTTTCGTGAGCGCGGCAAGTCACGTGACATCGCCGTCGTGGTGACGCGTACCGTTGTGAGGGCGGACGATCCGGCGTTTCAGAACCCAACAAAGCCGGTGGGTCCCATCTACGACGAAGCCACGGCCCAGGAGCACGCCCGGACGCGCGGCTGGAACGTGGCTCCCGACGGAAAGAGCTGGCGGCGCGTGGTGCCGTCCCCGCGACCGTATCGAATCGTGGAGGCCGTGGCGATCCGCTCTCTCGTAGACGCGGGGATTCTCGTTGTGGCGTCCGGCGGCGGTGGGATCCCGGTCGTGGAGCGACCCGACGGACACATGGACGGCGTGGAGGCGGTGATCGACAAGGACCTTGCGGCGGTCGTTCTGGCACGTGCCGTGGACGCGGACGGGCTGGTCCTGCTGAGCGACGTCGACGCGGTCTATCGCCGTTGGGGGACGCCGCGGCAGGAACCCATCCTCAGGCTCAGCGTCGACGATGCCATGGAGGGCCTGGCGGCCGGTATGTGGCCGGCGGGCTCCATGGCGCCCAAGGTGCGTGCCTGCGCTGAGTTCATCAAGGATGGCGGCCGCTTCGCGGCCATCGGTTCACTGGAGAACGCGGTCGCGATCGTGAAGGGCAGCTCCGGCACGTGGTTCGGGCGCGAGCCGGTGGGCCTGCCTCGCCGGGCCGCGTAGCGCACGAACGCCGCCGGATCGCGCCCCTGCCTCCGCCGGCAAACACCGCGCTTCGCTCGCCAGACTTGCCGGCTGCGGCAGGGGCGCACTCCGGCGCCTTCGGCCGGCTCTACTCGTAGGCGCTCGCCTGCAGGTCGTACAACTCGGCGTACAGGCCGCGGTTCTTCATAAGCTGGGCATGGGGGCCGGCCTCGGCGACCTTCCCGTCGGCCACGACCACGATCAGGTCCGCCATGCGAACCGTCGAGAAGCGGTGGGAGACGAGCACAGTGATCCCGCCCGTTGCCTGCCCGACCCGCCGCGCCCCCTCGGCGTAGCGCTCGAAGAGCGCGTGCTCTGCCTCGGCGTCCAGGGCCGACGTAGGCTCGTCCAGGATCAGTACGAGCGGAGTTTCGCGCATCATCGACCGGCCGAGCGCGAGCTTCTGCCACTGACCCCCGGACAGTTCCGTGCCTTCCGTGTACGACTTGCCGAGTTGCGTGGATAGGCCGTTCTCGAGGCGGCCCACGACGTCGAGTGCGTGAGCCCGGTCCAGCGCCCCCTCGACCGCAGCCTGATCGTCGATGAGCGGCAGTTCCCCGACGCCCACAGTCCGTCGGGCCACGAACTCGAAACGTGCGAAGTCCTGGAACCCCGTGGCGATCCGCTTACGCCAGTCCGACAGAGGCAGTCGCGAAATGTTCGCCCCGTCGATAGAGATGGTGCCTGATGTGGGCTCGTAGAAGCGGCACAGCAGCTTCACGATCGTGCTCTTGCCGGCTCCGTTCTCACCGACGATGGCCACCGTTGACCCCGCCGGGAAGTGCAGATTCACGCCGGCGAGCACGGTCCGGTCTGTGCCCGGATACGTGAAGGCCACGTCGGCGAATCGGATGCCGTCGCTGAGCCGCTCTGGGACGGCTTTGTCCGAAGCACAGGGCTCGCGATCGGCGATGTATCGCTCGAGCCACTCGAAGCGGCTGTGTACGTGCGCGATGCGCTGAAGGTCGTGCAGGAGCGTGACCGCCGCCGATACCTGCTGGTTGACCTGCGCCGCGAGCGTGATGGCCAGGACGACGTCGCCGACGCTCCGCTGGCCCGAGATTGCGTCGTTGACGACGAGCAGGACGCCCGCGACATACCCCGCAGCGAATACGAGCTGTCCGGCGGCTCGGAGGGCGGTGGCTTTCAGCTGCGCGCGCCAGAGCCGCCTCGTCGTCCGCTCCCAAAGCTCGGCATGCCTCCTCTGGATCTCCTTCTGGAGGCGGAATACGCGCAGCTCTTTGGCCGGCCGGGCGCCGGTGGCGAGCCGGAAGAGGTGCATGGCCAGGCGCGTGTCCTGGGCCGTCTCTTCGCGGGTCCGGTCCACGATGGCCTGGGCTCGCTGTCCCGCGACAAGAGGCGGGATGGCTACCAGCGGAAGGAGCAGCAGGACCGGATTGACGATGGCGAGAAGAAGACCTGTGAGGCCGATGGCGACGCCGAGGCTCGACAGCGCCAGGACGGCATAGAAGCCGTTCTGGATCTGCTGAAGCTCCTGCTCGAGGACGGCCAGGCGGTCCGAGTATTCGGCCCGCTCCTGATGCTCGATCCCGGCGGAGCCGTTGGACAGCGCCATGAGCCGCTGTTCGGTGTTGAGGGTATTGATCTCGGACAGTTCGAAGTAGGCGATGTGCGCGAAGTGACCGAGCGTCAGCACGCCGATTACGCAGGCCGCTACCGCGAACCCCGCCACGGACGCGGTCGTTGCGTCGCCGGCCACTGCCGCGTTGGTGAACCATTTGAGCGCGAGCGCCATCAACGGCGCCGCCAGTGCGTTTCCCAGGACGAGCACGAGCGAGACCGCGGTCTTCAACCGATCCTGCTGCCAGGAAAGGCGGAGCAGCCAGGCGGCGCTTCGGAGCGTCTTGTTCATCGAACAGCCTCGCCCGCAGGAGCCTCGCCCGCATAGCCAACAGGCCGCGCGCCTGTTGGCTCCTCGCCCGCAGGAACATCGTCGCCTGCCAGGTCGGCCTCGTCGACGGGCTCCGTTTCCTCCTCGTCAGTGAAGCGTTCGGCCTGCAGCCGGAACAGCTCGGCGTAGCGTCCATTGGTCGCGAGCAAGTCGTCGTGGCTGCCCTGCTCGATCACCTTGCCGCCCGCCAGCACGACGATGTTGTCGGCGTGGCGGACGCTTGAGAAGCGATGCGATATCAGGAGCGCCGTTGCGCCGCGGGTTACGTCCTGGAACCGCTCGAAGAAGGCAGCTTCCGCGCGAACGTCCAGCGCCGCCGTTGGCTCGTCGAGAACCAGGATCGATGCCCCGTTCTCCAGGGCGAACAACGCCCGCGCGATCGCGACTCGCTGCCACTGCCCGCCGGACAACTCCGAACCGCCCTTGTACTGGCGGGCGAGGGGAGTCTCGAGACCGGACGGCAGGCGGTCGAGTGTCGAGAGGATCCCGGCACGGCGAGCCGCCGCCCTCAGACGATCGCGGTCGCCGGCTATCTCCACGGCTCCAAAACCCACGTTCTCGGCCGCCGTGAGCTCGTACCGGTTGAAGTCCTGAAAGATGATCCCGATCTGACGGCGCCAGTCGTCCACGGCGAAGTGGCGGACGTCCGAGGAATCGGCCAGGATACGGCCCCCGGTCGGCTCGTACAGCCGTGCCAGCAGCTTGACCAGCGTGGTCTTGCCTGCACCATTTAGGCCCACGATAGCGGTGCACCGGCCGGCGGGGAGCACGAGGTTGAGCCCGTCCAGCACCGGCCGCTCGGAACCCGGGTAGTGGAAGTCCACGTCCTCGAAGCGGAGCTCGGTCCTCGGCATTCCGGCCGGCTCCAGGCGCGGTTCCAGTTGCGTCGTCTTTTCGTCGAACGCATCCACGCCGGCTTCGAATCTCTGGACGCCGTCATACGCGAACATGCCGAATTGCGTGGGCGTGTCCGACTCGGGGAATGCTTCGCCAAGTCGCAGCGCGGCGATGCCTGCCTGCAGCGCTAGAGCGAGCTGCGTGAGGGTGATCGTCCCGGCCGCGGCCGCCCGGCCCAGCAGCGCCAGAGTAATGCCGGCCATGGCAAACCCGAAGGCCGTGTACGCCAGGTAGGGCTTCATGTATATCCGCCGACGCTCCGCCCAGATCAGCGAAAGAAGGCCGAGCTGAAGGGTCCGATAGCGGTCGGAAAGCCAGTCGGCCAGACCGAACACCCGTATCTCCTTGCCGGCGGCGGGCTGGATGGCCAGGGCGCGGTAGTAGCGGCTCTCCCGGCGCATGGCGACGTTCCGGGCGAAGAGCCTGGAGTACTGTCGAAGACCGCCTCGATTGCCCTTTCGGAAGACCATCGTGGCCGCGAATATCGCGAGCGCCGCGAACGGCGAAAAGACCAGCGCCACGACGGCGGCGCAGGCCACGAGCTGGGTGTAGCGCGCAACCAGGGCAAGAAGCCCCGCACAAGCCAGACCGGCAGTCCGGAAGCTCTGCTCCAGGGTGGTGACGACCTGCGTCAACTCGTCGAGGAGCTTCTGATCCTCCAGCGGCCCGATCCCGGTGCTTCGCAGAGAGGCGCCGATGAGGCGCTGGTAGACGTGTCCGTCGACGCGGCGCGCCAGCAACTCGCCCAGTGACGCCTGGAACGGGGAAAGTATCTGCTGACCCACGAAGGCGGCAGCCGCCGCCATGAACGCCGCGACCAGGTCGCGCCACTCGGCGGAGCCCACGCCGTCGGACACTGCCCCGGGGACCCGCCCGATCATGACGCTCGTAGCGAGAATGAACAGGACCGGCAGCAGGCCGAGGACGATGTTGATGAACAGCAGCAACGTGGAGAGTCCGGCGCCGCCGGCCGGGACCAGCGCGGCGATCCGCCAGTAGCTCCCGCCCACGTCGAGGGCGCCTCTCAGGTAGTTCTTCATCGTTGGGGAAACGCCTCCCTCCCTCGCGGAGCGCACATTCTACCCAACCTCACTCAACCGCCCATTCGAACGGGTAGGCGCGGCGAATGTGCCAGCCGAAGCTTGGGGCCTATACCTGACAGACGGAGTCAGGTGAGTCGGGGGATCGCTCGGGACGGCGCGTCGCCGGCCACCATGCTCGAGTTGCGCGCAGACCTAGCCGCGGAAGCCGAATCTCGCCGAGAGCTTGTCGGCGAATTCGGCCCGAACGGCGGCGGCGTCCACGCGCGTGATCTTGAGTTCGTTCGCGATCTCGTCCAGCGTGGAACTCTCGTAGCCACTGATCGAGTCGTCCGCGGCGCAGACCCGGTAGCAGGCCCGGAGAAGCATCAGGCACTGGTCGGGAGTCGCGGTTTCCCCGAAGTCGCGGGTGACGGTGAAGTCGCTTGTGCCGCCGATCGTGGTCGCCTGCAGTCTGGCCATCTCCCCAACCAGGACGGCCTGCGCCTGATCGAGTCCGGCAGTGGTGAGTTCACGTTCGATGACGTCCGTCTCGACCTCGCTGATCTCCATGTCCGCGTAGGCGGCGCGGGCCAGAACGTACGCGACCACCGCGAGGAAGTGGGCATTCTCGGGCGGCAGCGATTGCAGCCTCGCGACGATATCCCGAACGGCTTGCGTCTCCGACGCCAGGTCCGCCGGAGTGGACGCCGGCGTGTAGCTGTACCCGCGATTCTGGTCGCGGTTCAGAAAGCGGAAGAACGACATCGTTTCTCCTGTCGCGAGACGGCGCTGAGCGGCCAAGTCTAGGCGTGTGTGAAGAGAAGGTGCAGCTCCATGGTGCCGTGGTCGTCGACTGAGAGCACGGAGAAGCTGGTGGGCTTCTGGATCCCCCAGTCTGAGAAGACGACCGGCAGAGTTCCGGTCACGGCGATGATGCCGCCCTGCCTCAATGCCTGAAGCGCAATGCTGACCGGTCGCGATACGCCGTGGATCGTCATCGTTCCGGAGCCCGACAGGCTCATTGTCGCGCCTTCTGCCGGCAGTGACTTCAGATCGAGCGGTGAAGTCAGCTGGAAGGTCGATGTCCCGTATGTGTCGGTCTGGATCGCCTGCGTCCGCAGCTGGTCGTCTCGAAACGGGCTGTCGCTTGTCAGTGCCGTCATGTCGACCGTAACGGTGGCGCTCGTGACGACGGAGCCGGACAGAGTCATCGAACCCGAAACCTTCGTGGACCTGCCGACGGCGGTGTGGCCGCCCACGCCCGCGAGCTGCTCCTGGACGCGGTATCCGGCAAACGAGGCCGATCCGTCGTCGATCGAGCCGCTCGTGGTGTTCACGACCCACTTCCCGTCGAGCGATGCCGGAGCCGCGCCGGGTCCACCCGACGGGATGATCGGCGCGCTTGCGTCGACGGCCGCGGGTGCGCCGGGTCCAACCAGGATGTACCAGAGTCCGAATCCGCCGCCGGCGATGACTGCGACGGCTATGAGTGCGAGAACCACGAGGACTCGCTTCCTGGGCATCCGGGATCGGGGTGAGGACGGCGCGGGAGCGTTGGGCGTGGACATAGCGGAGACCTCGAGATCGTGTCAAGCGGGCGTCGCCGAGAACCGGCTACCCGATGACAACGTAGTCCGCCCGGCGGAACCTGGGCTGCACGCCGCCGGATCGCCCGTCTGGTGGAACCTGGCGCCGGCCCGGCGGAACACCCAGTCGACCCCCCACGACCGAGGGTTTGCCACTAGGCCACTTCTCCGGGAAGCTTCATTCGATATCAGGCCCAACGATCGGACGCCGACTCCTAATCCTGTCGGCGTGAATTCGTGCCGACCCCGTGCGGACTCTTCGCGAACCGGAGCAACAATGCCAACGATCCAGTGGGACGAATCCATGACGACGGGCGTCGAGAGCCTCGACGCTCAGCACAGGCAGTTGATCAACTGGCTGAACGACCTCCTCGGTGCCATGAGCCTTGGCCGAGGGCGACCCGAAGTGAAGCCTCTCCTCGACCGGCTCGGCGCCTATGCCGCGCTGCACTTTGGGACCGAGGAAGACTGCATGACCAAGTACAACTGCCCGGTGGCTGCCAAGAATGTAGAGCAGCACAAGCAGTTCGTTGAGACCTTCGGGAGCTTCTCGGAGGAATACGAGCGAACTGGCCCCACCGCTCATCTGACCGTCCGCCTCGAGAGCGAACTCATGCGCTGGCTCACGACGCACATAAGGCGCACGGACACGCAACTCGCCGAATGCGTCAAGCCCAGGGCCTGACGGCGACTATCGCCTCATCGTGAACCTCACCTGGAACTTGGGGCCAGGTGAAGAAGTGCTCTTCGGGAGGTTTACGTTTCTTCAGCTAACTCCCCTAAACTGCACCTAATTACTCGTGGATCAGGCAGGAGGGCTTCGGTCACCGCCCGAAAGGGTGGTTACGATAGGGCCGGACACTATACCCATTGGCCCATGGAATAAGGTCCCGCCGTCGGCGATCGTCATATCGTTCGGCGTGACCCGCGCCTCTACCGTCCGGAGGAGTCCATCGTGCGTATCCCGTCCAGTGCGCGCTCAGCGCCGCTGCTCGCAGCCGCCGCACTCGTCCTGGGTGCGTTTGCCGGATCTCTGGTGTGGCAGGTCCCGACCGCACAGGCGGCCGGCGCCGCGAACGCGCAGGGCCGGGAAGTGGTCCGTTTGATCAACGGCGCTCGCGCGGCCGCCGGCAGGTCGGCGCTGGTCATAGACACCGTCCTCGAGAGCAAGGCGCGCGATGGAGCCATCCCCTGCCCGGATGACGCCGCGCAGTCGCTGCCCGGCCGTGCCCGGGATTTCTCCGAGACCGGCCAGATGTCCCATAACCTGCGGAACTGCACCGCAGCCACCTACACGCTCTCGGCCACAACGTTCGTCTCTGTCGTCCAAAGCTGGGGCTACGGGGCCGTAGGTGAGATCCTTCTGGTCAACGGTGGCTACGGCTTTGGACAGCTGCTGTACACGTCCGGCGGATGGCAGACCTGGACCTACGGCACCACAGGTCATGCGATGACGGCGTGGGCCAGTTCCAGCACGCACTGGAACATCGTGATGGGCGCGTACGACCGCGTGGGTTGCGGCGCATGGTCGCCGTCGGGTTCCACGGTCTACTACGACTGCGTGTTCACCAAGGGCGGACCGAATGCGGTCATCGCCCCGCCCACGACTTCGCCTTTCTCAGCGCCGCTGCCCACGCCGGTACCGGTCGTAACGGCGCCTCCGGCCCCCGTCGCGACCCCGCGGCCGCCCGTGACTCCGGTGGCTCCGGTGACTCCTGTCAAGCCGGCCCCGGTGAAGGCGACTCCGGTTCCCGTGGCTCCCACCGCCACTCCGACCCCAACCGCGTCTCCGACCCCGTCTGTCACGCCGACGGCCGTCGCGACCGCCGATCCCACGACCGCGGTTCTGGGTGCCCAGGCTTCATTCGCCGCGCCGGCAGCGCCTGCGGCCGCACAACAGGACGGCGGTAATGCAATTGGCACTACCGCCGGTCCCATCACCGCCGACTTCACCAGGGAAGGCGTACTCGTCTTCCTGGCGGCCGCGGGTTTGCTGGTCGGCTTCTACGTCCTGCTCGACCGTGTGCGCCGCCGACGGCGATCGGTAACGATCGATCGCTAGTCGCGCTTGAACCTCACCGACGAAGCGGTAATCAGGCCGCCGATAACGATCAGGACGATCGGCCAGGTCACGTTGAGGTCGAAGCTGGGATCGATCTGATGGGCCGCGAGCAGCCCGCCGATGACGATCAGCACTATGCCGATCATCAGGCCGGGACCGCGGCGCTCGCGACCGGCCTCGCGCTGCTGCCAGCGCTCCGCGTGGCGCTGCCACCGTTCCTGCTGTCGCTGCGAGCGCCAATCACCCCACGACTGCGAAGGTCCTCCGGGCACTGAGGCAAAGCCCGCGGCATTTGGTCCTCCGGCGGCGCCGTCCGGGCTGGTTGGCGTTGGAGTCCCTTCAGGACCGGAACTGGGCGTCCCGGGTTCTGTCCGGGCCGCGCCTGCTGCGGGATCGAACGGCGGCACGTAGCTGGCGGCGTAGCCCGCAGGACCGGCGGGCCCTCCCGATGGTGTCCATCCCGACTGGGACGATTGAGAGGTCCAGTCGGCCGGCTCGAGTGGCACCACTACGATCATGACGAGGTAGGCCCAGAAGGTCAGCGAACCCGAGAGGAAGACCGAGAGGAACCAGATGACTCGGACGATGACCGGGTCGACATCGAAGTAGGCGGCCAGGCCACCGGCGACGCCGGCGAGGATCCGGTCGTCGGCGGAGCGGTAAAGGCGCCGGGGGTTGGAGTTCACTTGCAGCCTCCTGCGTTGTGGAGCTTGAAGCTCCCGAGACTCGTCGTCACGGTCAGGGTCGTGTGGTGAGCTGCCGTGTCGTAGTTGCGTGTCGTCCACGTATTGCCGCTTTTCACCATGTCCAGGTCGCGGAAGTCACTCGAGGAGAGGCTGTCGCTCGCGGTCACCCTGACCCCGAGATCGGACGGTGCGCATACCTCCAGAGAGCCAAGGCTGGTCTTGAGATCCCCGGTGACGTCCGATGAGCTGTCGAGTGCGACCCAGGCCGACCCGAGATTCGTCTCGACATCGAGGCTGCTCACCGTCGCACCTGTCAGGTTTACGTGGAGCGATCCGAGGTTGAGTGTGAACCGAGCCGACACGAGGTTCGCGGACGAGAGGTTGAACTGTGCGTCGCCCAGGTCCAGCGACGAGGTGAGGCTGATGCGCGTGTCCCGCGGGAGCGCGACCTGAAGATCGTCCTTGCCGCGATCGAAGAACCAGCCGTTCTTGATTGTGGATTCGACGCGAAGGGACGTCGGGCTCGAAGTGATACCTGCGAGAGTGCCGCCGTCGTTGACGGCCGTGACGTGCCACTGGCTGTCGGTGGACGTCGTGATAGTGGCCGTGCCGCATTGCAGAGTCAGGTCAACGGTGGAGTCGCCACCGAACGTGCCTGATTGGGTCACCGACCGGCCGCCGTGGCCCGCCCCGCCGCACCCGATGTTCGGGCCCACCGCAAGGAGGCTGCCGCACATGAGCGCAAGCGTGATCGCGACGACGAGCCCTCCGGCGAAGGCCGCCGGTGTGCGCGAGAAGACGAACTTGAGACCGATGCCCACGAGGACCAGCGGCCACAACCGCCACGCGTCCAGTAGCACCGACGACGAAACGGCGCCCTGATGGTAGGCGAGGGCAACGCCTCCCAGGACTATGAAGAAGACGCCCCAGTTGAGTCGACCTCGGTCAACTCTCATATCCACTCCTCTCGCGGCACTTGCCTTGGTGCGATGCGGACGGCCGTTGGCCCCGCGTTGAGGCAAGAATAGGCGTCCGGATTCGCGATCCGCGTCCTTCCGCAGGGTTGAGGCGCGTCATCCGCTAGATCGAATGAGTGTCGTCCCAAGGCGTGGTCGTGATAGCCTGACCGGGTCGGCGTGAGCACAACTGAACGTCCCCGGGGAGACGATCTGATGCGATTGAGCGAGTGGCAGCAAGCGGCACCTACCGCCGAGGCGATGACTGATCGCGTCGTGTCAATACTGGTGCCCGCACTCGCCGATCTGGGAGCCGAACCAAACCCGGAATGCTGGGTGGCCTGGGGCGAGGACCCCGACCTCAAGTACTCCATCCTCGCGCCCACGCCGGCCGGCCTGATATACGTGGCGATCCGCATGACGACGCCGATCGAAGGCCCGCGGGTCACCGCGAAACTGATCCGGTGGCCCAAGGTGGCGATAGGGGAGCTGAGTCTCGAGTCCACCAGCAGCTACCGAATGGTCGCCGTCCAGGTCGAGGGCCTCGTGATCAAGGGTATGGACGAAGAGGCGGATCGGATCTGTACCTTCGTTCGCGGCCTGATCGCCGGAACCGACGGGCGGCAGCAGCAAATGACGCCCGCGATCTTCATGGGGGCGCTGCCCGGGGCGCCCGTGACCGCGACCGTGGCACCGGCCAGTCCGAGGCAGGCGCCCGTGGATGCGCTGCCGGCGCTGCCCTCCGGCAATGTCGACGCGAATCCACGGCCGGAGGCCGAATCCGAACCGGAGCCTGCGGCGGCGGGCGATTCCCAGATCGCGTCCAGGTCAGCTCCGGCCAGGACTGCCAAGGGCGGTCTGCTCAAGACGATCCCCGGGCAGCCGGCCGAAGGATCGCCCGAAAGACCGGCGGACGCCGCCGTCCCGACCGCGGCAACCGCCTCGCCTACTACCCCTCCCGGTGCGAGTCCGGCCGCCGCGCCGCATGCGGAGTCACCGACTCCTCGGCCGATCGCGACGCGAGCCGCCAAGGCATCGGCCGCGCCCGAGCCCAAGCCCGCCGGCAAGGAACCGCCGCCCGATCCCGCGCAGGTGGAGACGGAGCAGGATCGCGCCCGATGGGTGGGTCCGCACCCTATCGGCGACGAGCAGGCCCGCCGCCAGGAGAAGCCACGCTGGATGCCGTAGAACGGTTACCGGTAGCGGCGGGCCGCGACCGGGCTCAGCCCTTTCCGAGCAGTCCCAGCGCTCCGCCCAGGATGGCGGCGATTCCACCTCCGGCCCCTACGTACAGGCCCATGCCGATCGTGATACCCGAACCCGATCCCATGTAGTTGATGCTGTCGGTGGCGTGCGCGTATGCCCGGTACTCGATACCCAGGACCGCGGCCCCGGCGGCAATGGCCAGGAGGGCGAGCACGGGTCGGAGCGCCGGCATCAGCTTTAGCAAGAGCGCGAGTCCGGCCACGGCCGCAACGGCGCCTGCGGCGATCAGGTAGTAGCCGTTGGCAAAGTCGTTGAGATCGGTCTGCTCGATGGGCAGCGCGTTCTTGTACGAGGAAGCGAGCCACGGCAGGAACGCGGAGCCGATGGCGACGGCGCCTCCGGCGAGAGCGATGACACCTGCGATCGGCGATCCGCCCGTAGCGGGCCGGACTGCGGGAGCAGGGTATGCCGCGGGGGCCCCATAGGCGGGATAGGTCTGGCCGTACTGCGGCGGAGCCGAGTACGGGGCGGCAGGCGGCGGAGCGGGAGGCAGCGATTGAGCCGGCGCCTGGCCCCACGGGGGCGTGGCTGGTGGCGGAGGCGGCGGGGGAGCCTGCTG
>PMBG01000084.1 GCA_003153755.1 Chloroflexota bacterium
CCCGTGCCGTAGCGGTTGTCGAAGAGATGCTTCGTCAGCGCCTCGTTCACGGCAACCACCGGGTAGCCGAGCGCGTTGTCCGCGGCCATCGCCTTGAGGCGGATCACGCCGGTGGTGGTCTCTTCGGTGCCGGCCAGGATCTCGGTCATCTGGTCGGGCCGTTCCTGGTGGATCAGCGTCACCAGGTCGCAGCCGTCGTCCATGGTCATGTGCGGCCGCGTGTCCGCGGCGGCGTTGAGGTGCTTGTAGTACATGTCGCGGTCGGCGCCGTGGCGGGCGTAGACCGAGATGCCGTACTCCGCGACGAGCGCCGCGGCCGTCTCGTCCTGCGTCGAGAGCGGGTTGGACGCGCAGAGCACCACATCGGCGCCGCCGGCCTTCAGCGTGCGCATCAGGTTCGCGGTCTCGGTGGTTACGTGGAGGCACGCGGCCAGACGCAAACCCTTGAGCGGCTTCTCGCGCTCGAACCGTTCGCGGATCAGGCGCAGGACGGGCATCTCGCGCTCGGCCCATTCGATACGGCGCTTTCCTTCGGCCGCAAGGCCCAGGTCGGTGACATCGTGGCCGGGCAGGGTGCCGGTGGAGAGCGGTGTTTCGATTGCCATTGCGTCAGGACTCCTTGCGGGCGAGGGCTCGGCGGAAGATGCCGGTCCAGCCTCCCCATAGCGGCTCGGACCTGTGGACCAACCGCTCTTCGAACGACGTGAATACCTGGTAGCCGAGCCGCCGGTAGGCGGCGAGCGCCGGCGGATTATCCGCCCGCACGTTCAGCACAACGTGATCGCAGAACTTGAGCAGGTCTGCGGTCACAGACGATGTGACTGCGGTAGCGTACCCGCGACCGCGGAAATCCGCGTGGGTCATCACGTTTCCCACCACGGCCATTCTCGCCGTCGCGCTGATCACGTGCGTGCCTGCCGCCGCAACCAGCCTGCCGTTGAAACGAATCCCGTAGTACAGGCCGTCGGAGATCGCGCCGGCGGGCAGCCACGACGCGAAGCCAAGCTGGTACAGCCGGTTCAGCTCACCGATCTCGACAGGCAGAAGCCTGTGCGTTTCGAACGGGAACGGGCGGAAGTGCTCCCCATCGACCCACATCCTGAACATCACCGGCCCGGGTTCGATCCGGTAGCTGGAAGCGATGGCCGGCAGGTGTTCGGCGCGGGCGGCCAGGTANNCCCATGACGAAGATGGGCTGCGGCGAATAGCCCGCGTACTGGAGCACCACCGAAATCGGCTGACCGTCGCTGAACGCCACTCCCCAACGTGTGCGGAGAAACTCACGATCGTCCAGATCGCAAAGGGCGTACGCGGAGTAGAGCCGGTCCCTCTCGAGGAACTGGCGCAGCAGCACCCGATCCGAAGTCTCCTGGACGACGATTCCGCGACGGTCGCGTCGTGATGTCGGGGTGGTGGTCACGACGCAGGGTCCCGCGCGGACGCCGCCATATCGCCGAGCGGCCGGTGGATCGCGAGCGGAGCAAGCGATTGTTCGAACGGCGGACGCAGGATTCCCGCCTCGGTGACGAAGCCACTCACGACTTCGGCAGGAGTAACGTCGAAGTCCTCCGCGCGTCGGGCCTCATGCCACTCCATCATCGTGGAGCCGGGCGCGAAGACGTATACGGGAATGGACCCTCGAGCGGCCGCATCGGCGATGCCGTAGGCGCCGGGTTCGTCGAGCACCGCGCCGGTAGAGGTTACGCCGAGCGCGCCCAGGAGCACGATGTCTACTTTGTGCGACCCGACAAGCCCCGCCACGGACGAATCTGGAACGACTCCGTGCCCAACGCCGGACTGCGCCAGTTCCCACGCGGTTCGAACGCCGATAAGCGGCGCCCGTCCCTGGGCAACCCACACGTGGACGGGCAGGCCTACCCCGACGGCTGCATGGAGCGCGCTGGCGGCCGTCCCGAGCGGCCCGAACGCCAGACCGCCCACGGGCCCGTGAACGAGCACGCGAAGCCGTTTTCGGGGCCCCAGCTCGGCCGCCTGTACTCGGAGGAGGTCGAGGCCGGCGGCGACAACCTGCACGAGGCGGACGAGCTCCTCGGCAGCGATCAGGTTCGCCTCGGCTCGAAGCGCGTCGGCGAGATCGGCCGACGCCGACGACGTGGGGTTGGCATGCTTCGCAGCCCACGTTCGTGCCAGGGCCACCATTCGATCGAGCGCGCTTCTCAACGGCGCGACCCACGGCGCCGCGTCCCCGATGAGCGCGGCATCCGATTCGACGGCCTCGAGGAGCTGTGCGGTGGTTGCGACGGCCGCGAGATGCGACTCCCATGCCCCGTCCTCGGCCTCTTCCCGGCCTGCCCAGAGCGCCACGGAGCAGGCAAGCCCATGGCTGCCGAATGCGGCAATCGAGCCCGCGCCCTGCACGAGACCGTCGCGTATCGCCGTGGCGACCGCGGTGGCGCTCTGGCAGGTGACCTCGATCACCGCCCCCGGGAATCGGCGCTGGTCCAGCGCCACCACGCCGTCGTGCTCGAACCGGTATGGGCACGGAATCGCGGTTGCGAGGTGCCCGTCCTCGCCGCCGGCGTCGGCCGGCAATCCGAGGATCGTCTGGAGATCGGCGAGGTTGCGGTCGGCGAGATCGTCCGCGAAGGCCGGAGCGACGGCATCGATGAGCGACGGCGCCACTCCTCGTGCCGTGAACCTCGCGCGACCCAGGTCTATTCCTCCAGCCGCGGCTCTGCGCGCGACGTCGCGCAGGAAACCCGGCGGGAGGCCCGCCACTCCTCGCGGAGCCGCATCACGGCCGCCGCCCGCCGGCGCCGCGCCGGACGGGGCTGCGGATTCGGATCCGTTTCCGTTCACCAGAGTCACCGTGGAATCAGTACTGGATGACGCTCGTCGTCTTGTATCCGGCAAGCCTGTCTCGACCCTTGAGAGCCAGGAGTTCGACGAGGAACGCCAGGCCGACGATCTGGCCCTGGAGCCGCTCGACGAGCTCGATGGTTCCGCGGACGGTCCCGCCCGTGGCCAGAAGGTCGTCGACTATCAGGACTCTTTGTCCCGGTTTGATCGCGTCCTTGTGGATCTCGAGGGTGTTGGAGCCGTACTCGAGTGCGTACTCCACAGATACGGTTTCGGCTGGAAGCTTCCCAAGCTTTCGCACCGGGATCAAACCGGCGTTGAGCTTGTACGCAATCGGGCTGCTGAAGATGAAGCCGCGCGACTCCATGCCGACCACGGCGTCCACTTCCAGGTCGCGGTAAGGCTCGGTCATCAGGTCTATCGACTCGCGATAGGAAGCGGCGTCCTTGAGCAGAGTCGTGATGTCGTA
>PMBG01000155.1 GCA_003153755.1 Chloroflexota bacterium
ATGAACTCGTTCGTGAACTTCTCGCTCGTGGCGTAGACCACCCGTTTGCGCGGGAAGCGGGCGATGACCGCGTTCCCGATGGCGTGCATCAGGTGCGTCTTTCCGAGGCCCACGCCGCCGTAGAGGAACAGCGGGTTGTAGGCGTGGCCGGGGCGCTCGGCGACCGAGAGGCTGGCGGCATGCGCCAGGCGGTTGGCCGAACCCACGATGAAATTTGCGAAGGTGTAGCGCTGATTGATGTTGGTGGAGGCGCCCTCGGGTGCCCCGACACGCGTGGCCTCGACCCTGACTGGTTGCGTCGCGGACGGCGGGGTTCCGCCCGTGCCGCTGGACGCCCCATTCGATGAACCGTTGACCGCGCCGGTCTCGGCCGCCGGCCGAACCACGAACTCGACCTGGACGCTGTAGCCGACAATGCGGGCCAGTGTCTGGGAGATCAGGGAGCGGTAGCGCGTTTCGAGCCAATCTTTGGCGAAACCGTTGGGCACGGCGATCTTGAACCGGTTGTCGTCNNGCGCCAGACTTGCTTTGCGTCCATCGGGGCAGGCTTGATCCTGAGTGTGACGAATATGGATAGCCAGGAACTTGACGGACACCGTCCGCGACCGCCTTGCGGAACCGTGAGCTCTCCGGCCGTCGTGTCTCTCCTCCGAGAGCACTTTGACGACCCTCACGCCCCGTGCTGAGCCGTTGCCCAGGTTGTCTGGCGCTGCGGGCCGACGAAGGATAGCACCGGCCAGGTGGCCCGGGCAAGGTTCGGGCGGGTAGTGAATCGCATACTCCCAGGGAGTATCGACCGCAACAATCCCCGGCCGTCTCGCAGGACGTCGGCATAGGGCTGTCCGTTTGACACTCTCCGCGCGCCGTACATATAATCCGCCGGCAGACGCGCCAAGCGTTATCGTTTACGTGCGCCCGGCGCGTTCGCGTGCTTATCGGGGTATCCTGGCCCCGAGGCCTAATGGAGAGAAACACACCATCCCATGAAGCAGACCTATCAGCCCAAGAAGCGACACCGCAGCAAGGAGCACGGCTTCCGCGCCCGGATGAAGACAACCGGTGGACGCCGAGTGCTCGCGGCACGTCGTGCTCGTGGCCGAAAGAAGCTCACGGTCTGACGACAGCCCGCGGCCACAACTCGCCGCGGCTGGTGATGCTCTCCAGGCCCGAGGATTTCGTGGCGCTGCAGGGGAACGGAACCGTCAGGTCTCATCCCTTGCTCGTGATTAGAGTCCGAAGGACCGGCCTCGAGGACACGCGCTTCGGTCTGTCAACCGGACGCAAGCTCGGCGGAGCAGTAGTCCGGAACAGGGTGCGCAGGCGGCTTCGCTCGGCACTCAGGGTGATGGCGCCCTCGTTCCAGCCAGGCTGGGACGTTCTGATCATCGCCCGACCGCCCGTCGTCGACGCTGACTACCAGACCCTGACGGGCACACTTTCTGGTCTCCTCCGCCGGGGAGGCGTTCTCGGAGGGCGGACCGTCACATGAAAACGGTCGGCATCGGGCTCATCAGGCTCTACCGCCTCTTGTTCGCCTGGCGTCCGTCGGTCTGCCGTTTCGAACCAACCTGCTCGGTCTATACGGAGCAGGCAATCCGTAAATACGGCCTTCTTCGAGGGAGTTGGATGGGAATGCGTCGGATAGCTCGCTGCCACCCGTGGAATCCCGGTGGCTACGACCCGGTTCGCTGACATGAACTCCCCCCTCGGGCGAAAGCCTTCCCCTCGGTCCCGGGCCCGGCTTCGATGGACGGCCTTCGGGTTGTTCGTCGCGCTGGTTGCCTTCGCCGTCATGGCCTGCGGCACCGCCCTCGCCGCGGATCCCACCCCGAGCCCGGCAGCCACGGCCGTTGCCGGCTCCTCACAAGGCACGCCGGCAATCACAACTTCGCCGGCCGTTTCGCCGCACCCCAGCGCCACAGCCGAGCCGCAGCCGCTCAAGCCGGCCAGCCCCGGCACCGATCCGCTCGCGTTCGTCGCCTGGTTGATGACCCCGATCTTCCAGGGGCTCTTCATCCTGCTGTCCGTGCTGTATGCCTTCACGGGCAACATCCTCGTCGCGATCATGATCATGACGCTGCTGATCCGGCTGCTCACCATGCGCCTGTCGGCCCGCCAGATCGTGTCGCAGGTTCGTATGCAGCGGCTGGCCCCGGAGATCAAGGCGCTCCAGGACGAGATCAAACGCCGCTATCGCGGAGATCGCCAGGCCACGATGGCAGCCAATCAGGAAGCCACCGCCGCCTTCTACAAGGAGCGTGGCGTCAGCCCGACGGCTGGCTGCCTGCCGTCGCTGCTCCAGATGGGCCTTCTCTTCCCGATGTACTGGGTCATCCGCGACGGCCTGACCAACTACGACCCCAGGGCGATGTTCCAGGTCTTCGGAGTCAACCTGGTTCCGTCACTTCAGTGCCAGAACCTCGTCGGCGGCGTTCTCAACAAGGCGCACCCGTGTATCAACACCATAGTCGGCGGCATCGACTGGAGCCAGCCGCAGGTCCTCTTCGGCCTGCCGGTCCCGATTATCGGCACACTCGGCGTCAGCGCCCTTGCGCTGACGGCCGCGGCCTTGCAGTTCGTTCAGAGCCGGATGCTCATGCCGCCTGCAATCGAGGGCGATGCGAACTCCAGCACTCAGCGGACCATGATGGTCATGTTCCCGTTCTTCTCGATCCTGTACGGCGGCATCCTGCCGGCCGGCCTCTTCATCTACTGGATCGTGACGTCCGGGTTCTCGATCACGCAGCAGTTCATGTTCGTCGGGTGGGGCAACATGTTCCCTCTGTTCGGATGGGAACCCGGCTTCGTCCGAAGAATGAAACCGCGCTTCCCGGTCACCCTGCCCGAGCCTCCAGCCGGAGGATCGCCTTCTGCGAGCCGCCGGTCGGGAGTCGAGCGATATACCAAGGTGGCCCCGCCGCCGGGCCGACCAACTACTCATCGGCGCACAAGTCGACGAGGGAGACGACGCTAACCATGACTTCCACAAGCGACGCATACCGCGAATTCACCGGAAAGACGGTGGAAGAGGCTCTCCGACACGCCCGTGAGGAGTTCGGAGTTGACCTCGCGGATCTCGACTTCGAGATCCTCACCTCTGGCGCCCGTGGCGTTCTTGGGATGGGCGCAGAGCCCGCCCGCATCGTCGCGGCGCCGAAGGCGCTGCTCGGCGGTGCAGCTCCCAAGCGCGAGGCCGCGGCACAGATCCCGCTGCCTCCGCCCGTTCATGATCGAGACGAGCATCCACACGGCGATCGCGCATTCGGCGGCGACCGCGACCGTGGCCCGCGCCCCGCATTCGGTGGCGACCGCGACCGTGGCCCGCGACC